>CAYMQP010000393.1:0-3315 GCA_964392505.1 uncultured Bacteroidales bacterium | reverse complement strand
GGTCGATGTGGAAGTTTTACCGAAAGGATTATTATTCTGGCGTTCGGCAACACACTGGATAGGTGGTATCGGCATCGTGATTTTTGTATTGATTGTTTTACCTAACCTAGGTCAGGCAAGGTTTGTATTATTAAAAGCTGAGCAATCGTCGCTGGCCGAGTCTAATTTCAAATTCCAAACCGGGAAAGTACTTCGTATTGTTGTATTTGTTTACCTGGGCCTCACTCTGGCCGAAACACTTGTACTTACTTTGTTAGGAATGAGCTTGTTCGATGCCTTACTACATTCATTCGCTACTGTAGCGACAGGGGGTTTTTCAACAAAGAACATGAGCATTGCCTATTATAATAATGTTGCCATTGAAATAGCAGTAATCATATTTATGATCTTATCGGGAATACATTTTGGCTTTCTGTATATTTCGCTGATTAGACGCAGGTTTAATATTTTCAGTTCATATGTAGTCCGGTATTATATTATATCAATGACTGCCGGTATAATATTGGTTGCTGGTTTCCTTTATATAAAAGGATTCTATTCATTACCCGATGCACTTCGTTATTCATCTTTCCAGGTAGCTTCGGTAGCTTCCACAACCGGCTTTTCCACCGCCGATACAATTCATTGGGCAGGTTTTGCCCAAATGATCCTGATATTTTTTACGCTTCAATGTGCCTGTGCAGGTTCAACATCGGGTGGGATAAAGGTCGATCGTGTAGTATTGTTTTTCAAATATATCAGAACACTGATTATTAAAATGTTTCATCCTAATGCTGTCATAATAACGCGACTTGATGGTGATCCTGTTGAAAATGATATTATACAAAACAGCCTTCTTTTCATAGCCTTGTACTTGCTGATTGTATTCATCTCCGCATTACTTCTAACTGCATTTGATGTGGATATGCTCACCTCTTTTTCTGCTTCTATTGCAACCATGGGTAATGTAGGTCCTGGTTTGGGCAATGTAAGTTCAATGGCAAATTATAGTTCGCTACCTGATATGGCAAAATGGATACTTACCTTGAATATGTTATTGGGCCGCCTCGAAATATACGGCTTTATAGCTTTATTGATGTGGAAGTCGTTAAAATGAAAAGTAGGATTAAAGTTAAATTTATTACAACATTCCTGACGGAGCGCAGCGTAAATCAGGAATGGCGAAGCCCTTCGCAACCGCACACTGTCGCTGAAGCTCATATGCTCATCCCGCTATATGCGTAATTCGGTTGTGATGAGTGCTGAACCCCAAACCCCTTGAACTATTTAAATCCCATACCCCTTAACTATCCTCCGTTTTTAGCTTCGGATAGAGAAGAAAGGGGTTAAAACTATCATAGAGTGTAAGTTAACCCTCCTTTCTAAGGAGGGCAGGGAGGTTAAAGAATAAGCTTATCAAGGAGGGAAGGGAGGTTAAAAAAACAAGTATATAATAATAGCCGGGAGGTTTTTCCGAATTTCAACCCTAACCCCTTAAGAAGAGGCTTTAACTTAATACTGTAAGTTTACCCTCCTTAATAAGGAGGGTAGTGAGGTTTTATAAATCTTAATCTCAAACCCCCGCCCAAACGCCCATCTGAATGAATCTGTTCTGACGGACCTGTGGTAGCAGCAGGGCCCTATTTTGCCGGGTCTGTGTCGGAAAGAAAGAAAACATAAAAAATAAACCACAGCTCCAGGATCTGTTTTTTTGAGTAATTGGATTTTTTATTCCAATCCTGAGAATTATTATACCAATACTGATAACTGTTATCCGAAATCTAAGATTCGATATTCATCTGACTTCCTCAGCAGCCTTTCATGATAAAAATTCTTTTTAGATTGCGTTTGCACACCTGGCAGGACCAGCTGTTAACGGCAGCTTGTGCCGTTACGCGGTGCCTTCCGGAATATGGGTCATTAAATGAAGGAATGTATTAAAACAGTACTAATGTAAAAATCAGACCTTTAAATACAAATAATTTGTTAAACTTAAATTCAATTTATTATGTCAAACATTGATGATTACAATCAGTTGCACGATACCATTGCAGGCATCGGCGAAAATGATATCAAACTGCCCAACATGCCGGTAAGCATTTCGATCCAGGAGGGCGAAGACCTTTACAAATGGTGCCAGCCTGATAAGAACGTGCTCACCTCGAAAGGCTTCGACTGGGAACTGGTAGACGAGCTTTCCCTGGGACTCGGAGCACTGCGCGAGGCACAAAGCCTGTGGAACGCCGAGCGCCACGCTCAGGAAGAAGCGGCCAGGGAATGGGCCGAAAAATCGCCTGCTGCATACGACCTGCGTAATACCCTGCTGCATGAGTTCCGGTATGCCTACCGAAACCGCCCCGATGTGCTGTCAAGAGTATCGGTCATTGCCAACGGCAGCGGTCATGCCGATATGATCCAGGACCTGAACGACCTGGCCGTACTGGGCAGGGAAAACCCGGAACCGCTGGCGGCCATAAATTTCGATACTGCCATTCTCGATCAGGCAGCAGGCTTATCCGACAGTCTGGGCGAAATGCTGGCAGTAATGAACGGCGACCGCAACGAACACAGCGAAACCAAAACCATGCGTGATAAGGCATATACTTACTGCAAACAGCGTATCGACGAAATACGCGCCTGCGGCCAGTATGTCTTCTGGCGCAATCCCGACAGGGCGAAAGGGTATACGAGCGAATATATACGTAGAAAACATCGTCAGTTAAGATCAACAGAGGATACCGCAGGGTTTTCTCAATAGCCTGTTATTACTTATCCCGGGCAGGGTTGAAGGTATCCTGCGCCATACCCTGCCCTTCCTTCCGAATTATTTTCGCTTCCTGCACTATTTGAACCTCTTCCTTCCTGGTACCGAAAGCATAAAATACAGGTACCGGTGGCAAAATAATAGGTCTGAAGAGGTAAAATACAGGTACCGGTTCTAAAATTATTACGAAGGAAAGGTCCGGGTACCTGCAGGATAGGCTAAACTATCTGTAGGAAGACACAAAAATTCTGTCCGGAGATCGAAAAATTAAGAAGGGGAGGTTAAAACTTGCGTAGGAAAGAGCAAAAGTTATGTCTGAAAACCGAAATGTTTAGAAGGAGAGGGTATAACAAGCGCAGGGCCGCATTCTAACAGGTTCTGTTCAATAAACTGTGTCAGAGAAGCACGTAGCCTCTTCGCTATGTCATTGCGATCACACCAAAGGCGGGAGAAGATCAGGAACGGCGTAGCCTTCGATGAAGTCAATCCAGGAGAAAAACTAGATTCCTGCATTCGCAGAATGTAGACATACCATAATACGCGAGGAATTTAAAATATCAAATGACTAAAAC
>CAYMQP010000392.1:1475-3326 GCA_964392505.1 uncultured Bacteroidales bacterium | reverse complement strand
ATTTCTTCAAATATAAAAATTATCACAACCAATTGAAAAAAGATTAATAATTCAATGAAAGTCGACTATTGAGTTTTTTCAAACAAAGAAATGTTTCTATGTTTACAATACCTTAAATATGAATGATAATGCTAAGCAACCAGCCTCTTGCAGACCGCATGCGTCCAAAGGCTCTCGATGATTTTGTCGGGCAGGAGCATCTTGTTGGGAAGGGGGCAATTTTAAGGCAATCGATTGAAATGGGTCAGATACCTTCGTTTATTCTTTGGGGTCCTCCCGGAGTAGGAAAAACAACGCTGGCCCGAATAATTGCTAATACCCTGAAACGATCGTTCCATATTTTAAGCGCTGTAAATTCCGGAGTAAAAGATGTTCGCGATACCATTGAGAAAGCTAAAAAGCAGCGATTTTTTGATGCCCCAAACCCTATTCTTTTTATCGACGAAATTCATCGTTTCAGCAAATCGCAACAGGATAGTTTGCTGGGGGCTGTTGAAGAAGGTATTATAACACTTATTGGAGCCACCACCGAGAATCCATCTTTCGAAGTAATATCCCCGCTCCTCTCCCGTTGCCAAGTTTATATCCTTAAATCGCTAAGTAAAGATGAGTTGCTTCAGATACTGGATAAAGCCCTGAAGCAGGATGTATTTCTGAAGAAATTTACTATTAAAGTGGCTGAAAATGAAGCAATGTTACGATTCTCAGGAGGCGACGGACGTAAACTTTTAAATATTCTCGAATTGGTTGTAGCATCGCAAGACAAAGCCGGCACAAAAGAAATTTTAATAACCGATAGCATTGTAACCGATCGTCTGCAGGAAAATATTGCCCTGTACGATAAAAATGGGGAATTGCATTACGATATTATTTCGGCTTTCATTAAATCGATAAGAGGTAGCGATCCGAATGCAGCAGTATACTGGCTGGCCAGAATGGTTGAAGGAGGCGAAGATCCGAAATTTATTGCCCGGCGAATGGTAATTCTTGCCTCGGAAGATATCGGGCTTGCCAATCCCAATGCTCTACTACTTGCCAATGCATGCTTCGACGCCGTAAATAAGATCGGCTGGCCCGAATCGAGAATTATCTTGTCGGAAACAACGATTTATCTAGCCAATTCGCCAAAGAGTAATTCAGCTTATATGGCAATATCCGATGCACAGGAACTGGTTAAAAAAACCGGTGATTTGCCCGTACCATTGCATCTGAGAAATGCTCCCACTTCGCTAATGAAAGAAATAGGTTATGGCAAAGAATACAAATATGCCCACGAATATGAGAAACATTTTGTCGATGAAAATTATTTACCTGATCAAATAAGTGGAAGTATTCTTTATACACCTCAGGATAATCCCCAGGAAGAAAAATTCCTGGAACGATTAAAAAATTTCTGGAAAAAACGCTATAAGTACTAATCCTCTATTATTGCCTAATTAATTTTCGGGTAGCCATAAATCCATCATCACCGGCAATTTGTAATATATAAATTCCACGTGTCAGCTTCTGTAAATCGATATTATCGACAGACACCTCTGATATTCCTTCATCAATGTATTGCTTTGTTGTATAACATAGCTGACCAGAGATGTCGAAAATCCGAATTTGAATTTCGTGGGGATCAGAGCTTGCAAAAACAACGGTTAATTCCTCGGTAAAAGGATTGGGAAATACTTCGAAACCGATATAATCCTGGGCGATTTCAGGCGTATAATCCGGATAGAAGACAAGTTCATAATAAATATCATAAATATTATCATCGATCCATTGCAACCGGTCGGTTATCCAGTTTTTAATATTATTTATTTCATCCTCGTATGAAACCGAGACATAGTTGGAATGCCATATATC
>CAYMQP010000392.1:0-1465 GCA_964392505.1 uncultured Bacteroidales bacterium | reverse complement strand
TCGATGAGGGGCCAAACATAATAGTTTCGGGCTATTGCATCGGTCAGATAGGCAGCAACCGAATCGATATAAGCCATTATGGAATCGGCGTGCAGAAAACTGTTCCGTGCCATTTCCCAGCGCCGTTGAAACAGGTGCACAAAAGCCGTATCCTGCAACATGCGCAGTATATGAATATTGGTTCGAGGCCATTCGTGCTCGAAATGCCAGCCATCGGTAAAATTTCCATTCTGAAAAATGGTATTGCCAAAGGAAAGATCGTTATCCCAAACCGGGCCATATATAATTTTGTTGTCTCGATCGGCACGGTCTTTATAAAAATAGGTACTATAGAAATATCCATCACAATTCCGCGGGAATTCAATCATAATCATATAATCAACAAGCGAGGTATCGTTTATATATTTTCTGAAACCATAATAAGGGTCCCTGAAGTCGTTAGTATATAGAGTCGCTTCGTATTCGCTCATAAATCCACGTATATAATCCTGCTGCTCCGGTACTATTTCGTCAGGTTTGGGATATATTATTTCACGATTCCCACCGGGTTTATCGTACTTCAAGATATAACCCCCGGTAACATCAACACCACTGGTTTCTTCCGGACGTAAACGCGCAATATCGATGCGGTTGTTTCCTCTCTTTATTGTTTCGGTTAGTGTATATAACCCTACCGACTCGCCATTCAAAATCACTTCGCAGTATCTTGTTCGCGGCTGGTAGCGGCCGAAACGCCTTGCCAAATCGAAAACCATGGGATTACGATACTGGGCTTTATCCTGAAAGGGGCCGAATAAAATCCAGTCGTCGTTGGAGGGCATTCCCAACAGTACGACATTTGAATCGTTCTCAAGCGTATCTTTTAATTCGAACCGGTACGAACGTTTCGGAAACTCAGAAGAAGATTGCCCCCTTACTTCAATGGAAACATCGCCATAATATACATTGCACGAATCAGTGGGTTTATTGTAAGTACCCGGGCCATTATCGATAATGCCCATAAAAGCATTTACCCGTATATTCTTATAGGGAATACCGAATTCATCAGTTTCGATTATAACCAAAGGAAAATTGACCGAATCGATAAAATATTGCCGTTTATACCGGAATGCACCAGTGTATAGATTGTAAACCGAATTGGTAATATTGTAAACACTGAGATAGTAATGCAGATCGGAACCGTTGAGGCTGTCGTTCAGTACATGAACCGCAAGTACATTCTCGCCCGCCACCAGGCAAGTATCCAAAATCAATGTATCGAGGTAATAACCATATACAGGCCAGGCTGAATAGAATTCCATTTCGTGTGAACGAGTAGTAACATCATCAAAAGCCGGGTATTTGACCGAATCGGTAATATTGACCCTGAGAATCTCCTTTCCGTTCAGGTAGGCAATATAGCCA
This sequence comes from uncultured Bacteroidales bacterium, assembly GCA_964392505.1. Classification (GTDB taxonomy): domain Bacteria; phylum Bacteroidota; class Bacteroidia; order Bacteroidales; family UBA10428; genus UBA10428. The sequence goes on along the minus strand of CAYMQP010000392.1, from coordinate 61 downwards.
TCATCGTAATCGGCTATGTAACTCACTTTTCTGATATTCTCAGGATTGTTCACATTAAACC
>CAYMQP010000391.1:1963-3357 GCA_964392505.1 uncultured Bacteroidales bacterium | reverse complement strand
CCCTAATGATTTTTAATAATTCAACATTGCTATTCGCTTTGGGTGAATAATTAACTGTAAAATGTTTGTAGTTGATAAGTTGCTTCATATCGCAACACCGACTGCGCAATATATTCTCGTTATACACATAAAGAGGGGTTCCAAATGTATCGGCAAGATAAATCGGATCGGTTTTACCAAAGAAATTACTTTTGGTGCTAACTTTTGAATAAATGTAATTCATTATTTCAGTGAGATGGATATGTTTTTTATTTTTGCGGCAAAATTAACCAAATGGCCCATATTAACGAAAACTATCTGAAGCTTAAGGCGGGTTACCTATTCCCGGAAATTGAAAGGCGAGTGCGAGAATTCCAGAAAAACAATCCCATTGCGGAAGTAATTAAAATGGGAATTGGTGATATTACGTTGCCTCTAGCTCCCAGTATTATTAAAGCATTTCACGAAGGTGTTGATGAAATGTCGAAAATTGAAACATTTAAGGGCTATGGTCCGGGACAAGGTTACGGTTTCCTAAGAGAAGCAATTGCTGTAAATGAATATCAGAATAAAGGAATTGAGATGAATGCCGATGAAATATATATTTCCGACGGTTCGAAGTGCGATACGGGAAATGTACTTGAAATTTTCGGTGATGATAATACTATTGCAATCCAGGATCCAGTATATCCGGTATATGTCGACAGTAGTGTAATGGGAGGCCGTACAGGCATACTCAAAGAAGATGGATATTATGAAAATCTGGTTTACATGCCGTGTGTAGCTGAAAATAGTTTTGTTCCCCAGCTGCCAAAACAAAAGGTTGATATAATTTTCCTGTGCTATCCGAATAACCCTACAGGAACTACATTAACCAGGGAGGAATTAAAAAAATGGGTCGATTATGCCAAAATCCATAAATCGATAATACTTTACGATGCTGCTTATGAAGCCTATATATCGGAACAGGAGATACCGCACTCCATTTTTGAAATTGAAGGTGCAAGAGAAGTGGCAATTGAATTCAGGAGTTTTTCAAAAACAGCCGGATTTACAGGTACACGCTGTGCTTACATGGTTTTACCCGAAAACCTGATAGCTTATACTAGTAAGGGAGAAGCAAAGCCCTTACACTCGCTTTGGATTAGACGACATACCACAAAATTTAACGGGGTTTCATATCCTGTTCAGAAAGCGGCAACAGCTGTTTTTAGCCTTTCGGGAAGGAAGGAAATAATGGATATTATAACCTATTACATGGAAAATGCGCAAATAATGCGTGAATGTTTGACAAAAATTGGCTTTAAAGTTTTTGGTGGAATCAACGCTCCTTATGTATGGATTACTGCAGAAAAAAAGCTAAAATCGTGGGACTTGTTTGATAAGATTCTTAACGAAGCCTATGTTGTTTGTAC
>CAYMQP010000391.1:0-1953 GCA_964392505.1 uncultured Bacteroidales bacterium | reverse complement strand
TTTTGGCCCTTCTGGTGAGGGTTATTTGCGCTTCTCGGCATTTGCTTCACGCGAAAATGTTTCACGGGCAATGGACCGTCTTGAAAAAATAAAACTATAACAATCAGTAAAATCATTAGAATTTTACTTTATATTCGAAAAGATTCTATCTTAACCATCTGATGCCTAAGACTACCTCTAACTCCAAATACTCCCATATAATAGTTGGTATTACTCTTGGTATTCTTATCATCTTATGCTGCTTAAAACAAATGTATGCTCAGGATTTGCCTGTGGGATATATAAGCTATTACTCACAGAAAGCCAATAACGAAAGATTTCTTGATACCATAACAACCTGTACGCCGCAATATTGGAAAATCAATGCAAACAAGAGTTTTACTATCCTTCATCCAATTGAAACTGACTCTTTAGCTGACAGTACATTTCTGATAAATATGGGAATTGTAAAGAATATGATTTTCGGAGAGTATATAATGGAATTCGAGTACCGTATTAATAATCTTCCTAATACAGATAGTTCGGGTTTCTGTTTGTTAGGACCGGTAAAGTCAGCTGCTACTTATTATCTGTTTATTTTCGGTACTGATACTGTAGTTTTCTACTATATCAATAAAGGAATTCCCGAAGAAATTGGTTGCCATGAATTGAATCCATTAAATAATCAATGGAATAAGATGAGGGTAACGCGCGATATATTAAACCGGTCGATTGCTATTACCTTAAACCGGGATGCCGATCAACAAGTAATATTTTATGATCCCAGACTGGTTATGGGATTTGTGGGATTTGGCACTCTATTGGTTCAAAGTAGCATTCGGAACATCAACATATGGGCACCTACTGTTATTATCGAAAACACATTTACATGTAATTAAATGTGTTAATAAAGCGGTTTGAATGGTAATGCAGAGAAATATAGATTTGTAGTGATAAACCTATAAACTAACATATGAACCTGGGCGTATTTCTTATTTTTCTCAGACTAATTCTGAGTTTTTTTATTATCCCTCGTGAGCCGAATAATGAAAACGAAGTTGGAACTCCTTTATTTATTGAAGCTCAAAGTCTTTATTCAAATCTGTCTGCTGAAAACTTGCCCTTTAAGACTTTCTTTCTAGCATATCAAGGTTACACCACTCTTTTGCATCAGCATATGTTTTTACGCGATAGCATTCTGACCATTATCGATTATAGCCAGCCATCAGACCAGGAACGCTTGTATGTAATCGATGTTAAAAATCAGAACCTGCTTTATAAATCGCTTGTAGCCCATGGAAAAGGTTCGGGAGAAATAACAGCAGAATCGTTTTCGAATAAGCCTACATCACATCAGAGTAGTCTTGGATTTTTTACTACCGGGCAGCCGTATTATGGTAAGCATGGATTTTCGTTACGTATTGATGGTTTAGAAAACGGGATTAACAACAATGCCCGGACAAGAGCTATTGTATTCCATGGAGCATCGTACGTAAGTATGCTTTATATTAAAAAAAATGGCAGGCTCGGACGCAGTTTCGGATGTCCGGCGCTGCCCTTGGAAAGCAGTCGTCAAATTATCGATACTATTAAAGATAACTCATGTGTTTTTATCTATGCGCCCGATGCACAGTATTTCAGTAGAACGGACCTAATTAATCCCAACTTGTATTCGCAAATAATTCTTCAATAGCAGCTTCGTCCATTGCATATATATCGGGGTGGAAGAATATATTACCCAAACTGTCGGCGGAACAGGAATAATACCTTATGTATATTGGCAAAGGTTTATCCAGTCCTATTTCTTTCTGATCGCGCCTTCTGATGACGTCTTCGATATCAATTTTATCAGCATGGTCAACATAAGATGATACCAGGATTTTAGCAAACTTAACAGGATCCTGTAACCTGACACATCCATGTGAATAGGCTCTTTTTCTTTTACCGAATAACTTTTTCGACTGTGTATCGTGC
>CAYMQP010000390.1:0-3371 GCA_964392505.1 uncultured Bacteroidales bacterium | reverse complement strand
ACTCTGTTGCGTATTGTGGTAAAAAGCACTGGTATAGTTGGAAGTCGGAGTGGTACCAAAACGGTATCCGAGCCTTGAAGTATATTCAAGACCTTTAATAGGGGTAAATAATGCATACGCAGAACCGTTAATGTTTGAACTCCATGATTCATTGGTGTAGTTATCCCTCATCAATATCGGGTTCCACAAATTGGACTGCATTAAGACTGATTCTCCATATAACAATCCATCTTCGTTGCGATCAATATATCCACCGCCCGCTTCATATGCGAGCTGGCCAAGGCCTACCGGGGCATCTGCATCATTTGCATAGTTCACAGGTACGGTTGGATCATAAAAGAAAGCTCCACCAATTACACTACCAGAAGTAGTAAAGTTGTTATCAGAAACAGTTGTTCTGGAAGCTCTTTGCATTGAGTTATTTGACCCTACTAACAACCAATCATTTACCTGATAAGTTGCATTAATCTGAGCGGTAACACGTTGATAGGTATCCTGATCACCTGTAACCATACCGTCATCGTCATTATAAGTCAAGGCTGCATAAAAGGTTGACTTTTCAGATCCACCCTCGAAACCAAGGGTATGGGTCATTCTGGTGCCTTTTTCAAACATCACATCCTGCCAATCAGTGTCTTCCCCTTGAAATGACACTGCAGGGTAACCTGCTTCCGTCCAGTACTCTGTAAACTGGGCACCGTCCATGAATTCTACTTTCTTCCTTTGATCCTGGATGGAATACAACCCATTATAAAAAAAACGGCTCGATGATTTACTTCCCTGGCGGGTAGAAATAAGAACAACACCATTACCAGCTTCAGCTCCATAAATTGCAGCTGATGCAGCATCCTTCAAAACTTCAATGGATTCAATACTGGAAGGATCCAGGTATCCGATATCACTGACTTTCAACCCATCGACAACGTATAAAGGATCAGAATTAGCACTATTACTTGAGTAACCCCTGACTCTAAAAGCAGGATTGGCGCCAGGAGCACCGGACATATTCAATATCTGAACCCCTGATACTTTACCTTGCAGTGCTTTACCAACATTATTTGTGGATCGGTTTTGCAATTCATCTGCATCAACTGAGGCAATTGCTCCGGTAACATCGCTTTTTCTCTGTACTCCATATCCAGTTACAACAACCTCATCCAGTTCGGTGGTTCCTTCGACCATTACCACATTGATCGTGGTATTTCCGCCAACAGCTATGTCCTGTGTCAGGTAACCGATATAGGAAAATTCAAGGGTTGCATCCGAAGATGGAACATCAAGACTATAGTATCCATCTGCATTTGTAATGGTTCCTCCTGTTGTACCCAGTACAACCACATTCACCCCTGGCAAAGCTGCACCGGCTTCATCGGTTACAGTTCCTGTTACTGTAATCTGTTGCGCAGATAATGTGAACGCCTGCAAGGTTCCAATGAGGAACACAAGCAAGGTAAGTCGTGCAATCTGCAATAGCTTTAATCTGCAGCAAAATGATTTTCCTGCAGTAAAACTTATACTAAAGTTTTTCATACTAAGATAGTTTAAGGTTATAGTTTTTCGTAAATTCTGGTTAGTAGTTTTAATGAAGTTCTTTATCCATATATCGCCATTGTGTCGGCAACAGGAGAACTATACAAGGGTAAAGTCTATTTCATAGGCCGTCAGTTTTAAATAGGTTTATGATATTTCAGTGTATAGATTTTGTGTATTTCCGTTTTCGGATACCTGATATCTTAGCTTTGTATAGTGTCCACTGAATTCTGTACAGCATTATAAGATGGTGCGTTGCAGGGTATTCTTATGCGAGGAATACCCTGCCTGCACCAACCAAATACCACACTCTGAACTTCACCTACTACCTAAAACTACTGTTCGATTAATTCGTTTTTACAGGTTAACTTATTTGGGCGTAAGTTATTTGAAGTAAAAAATGAAGTCAATGCATAATTTGGGAGAATACTTGCACTTTCTGGCACTATTTGTTTGAAGATAATGAAACAACTACCGGACTTCCTCTTATTTCAGATTACTGTCAAGGAAATCAACAATAATTTTAATTACGTGAGGATCTGAAAATTCAGCTGTAGCATGTCCGGCACCTTCAATTACATAACGGGTGGAAGGAACTCCTGCTTCACGCAGAGCATTATGCATTAATAATGTTTGGCTTGGTGAAACAGACATATCCTGGGTTCCATGAAGGAGTAGAAATGGAGGGTCATTTTTATCTACGTAATTAATGGGATTTACTTTGGCCACAACTTCCGGTTTATCAAGACTTGTCAGTCCACTGTTTTTACCGTGGATAAATTGTCCGTCCGGAGAAATAACTGTAAAGTGGGCATTTGCTGCAGCCTCATCATAATCGGCCCCAATTTTTGTAAGGTCAGATAATCCATAAACATCGATCGCTGCAAGAACATCGCTGCTTTGATCCAGATTTTCCCCCTCTTCAAATTCTTCTACACCATTTGTTGATCCAACCATTGCACTTAAGTATCCACCAGCAGATTCGCCCCAGACAGCAATGTTTTCAGCATCAATTCCATATTCATTTGCATTCGCACGCAGGTAACGGATAGCAGCCTTAATATCTTTTACCGCATCTCTGTAAATACCGTTGTCGATTACATGGTATTGAACACTTGCAACCACATAACCGGCTTTGGCAACCTCGTAACGATCATAAAGGTTCCGTTCTTTCGCAGCGAACGAAAACCCTCCTCCGATAACATATACTATGCAGGGACGGGTTTCATTGTCCTTATAGGTTATTATATCCATTAAAAGTGACATTGGATTGCCATCAATATCTGTTGACTCGTGGTAAACAATATCTTTTACAAGATTCATTTCACTGTCGGCAGGGAGGTCCCTGAAAAAATGTCTTTCCTTTGTAAGATCCTTCAATATAATGCTGGTGCTATTGTCTGATGGCTTAATGTATTCTGGCCTTAGCAGGCCATTTGATGCTCCCTGACCTCTCGCGGGTCTCTCCTGTGCATAAACTGAAACACATATAGCTGCCAGTAAAACGAAGCTAAGAATGGTTAGTCTTCTCATCTTTTATAGTTTGATTGCATTTTATAGACTACATATATTACTCACTACGACTATCAAGTGATTATCTCAGTAAAGAAAATAATTCGATCTTAAAATTCTCGAAAACACCGGAAGGTCCATTTTGAAGCTGCCGGTGTTAAGTGGATACGAGGCGATTGTACCTAGTTAATGGAATTCCTATTCTGATTTAACAGTTGAACAAGCTGCAATCTTTACCGGCCCCAGAAGTCCTGATGGCAACAGGGGTGAATCAGCCTGGTAGAACGCCTGGGTGGTATAGCTGATCGGGTTGGTCACATCGGGCTGCT
>CAYMQP010000389.1:0-3418 GCA_964392505.1 uncultured Bacteroidales bacterium | reverse complement strand
GGCAAAATGATTAATAGCTATCTCCAATATGTCGAATCAAGTTGGAATTCTTAATTAATCCATTTTTATAAGGATTAGTACAGACCTTAGACACAGAGAACCAGGACCCAGCAACCAGGACCCAGGACCTTTCAGTTTTTCAGTTTTCACCCAGACCTTTACTTTACTCATCCCTTTCCCGAGCTGGTCAAACCAAATAGGCCATTCGTCAATATTTGAACAGTTTATCAAATCGTTTGTTAATAAATATTATATTTGTAATCAGACTTTAGAACAATCATATGATGCAACTATCCGGATTATTTTACAGTCATAATGAGAAATTAACGGTATTATGAAGAAAATACTGATTATAATTATATTGCTAAATATTTCCATTATTGTAAAATCTCAGCTTGACGGTGACGGGACTTATTCAGATCCTTTTAGCGGGACGCTTGAATGTGTTGATACTGAAGCGCCTGAATACCCCGATACAACCTGGTCAGGCACTGTTTATATTGACGGGGATATTACTATTGATGATGAAAAGCTTACAATAAGTGCCGGAGCAATAATTATCTTTCTGTCAGAAACAGCTGATTTAATAATAACCGGAACCGGACAATTAGAAGCTGACGGTACACCGGGAAGTATAATTACTTTTACATCAGATGACGATGATGACGGAAACTACGGTGAATCAGGAGAAAGATGGGGACATATTTCTTTTGAATCTTCAACTGGGAGTTCTACTATCAGTTTTTGTATAATCGAATATGGAAATAAATCCGGTTCTGGTATAGAAGGATATGGAGGCGGCATTCAAATAAACTCAAGTGTTGTAAGTGTTGCACACAGTACTATAAGAAATAATTATGCCCAGTGGGGAGGTGGAATTTTTGTAAATAAAAATGTATACCCATCTATAAACAATTGTTACTTTATAGACAACCAATCATTACATGCCGGGGGTGGTTTATATTCCTGGAGCGGGGCAAGTCCAACCATTACAAATTGTATTTTTGAAACAAATGCATCACTTGAAACCACCTATTCAAATTATTCAGGAGGAGGAATTGGAACAGGTACCACTAATTCCATTAAAATTATTAATTGTACATTTGTAAATAACACTTCATCTCAAACTGAAGGACAGTCTCTAGTATTGGACAGATCCCCTAATGCAAAAGTGATAAATTCAATATTCTGGGGGACTTCTGAGAAACAAATATATTGCTATTCTTCATCTGCTTCCTCAGTAATTAATTGTGCATACAGGGGTATTACATATACTTCAGGCACACCAGTCAATCCTGTTTTATTAAGTTCAAACAACGATGCATCTGATGGCCCTAATTTCAATGCAACTGATGGTTCTGACTGGTCTATAAAATTTATCTCACCATGTCGTGATACCGGAACTACACCAAGCCCTACAGTTCCAAATGACTACGATGGAAATCCTCGTATCGGAACTTATGATATGGGAGCATACGAAGTACAGTACAGCCGCTGGACAGGGGCAACAGATACCGACTGGGGAACTGCAACAAACTGGGATCAGAGTGTTGATCCCTCTTCCGGGACCGGAGATGTAGTGATCCCAACAGGATTATCAAATTATCCCAACGTAACAACTACTGAGGATTTTACCATAGCATCCGGAAAATATATGATCCTTGAACCGACTGCAAGCGTCACACTGGATGTCCTTACAAATAACGGAACCCTTAATCTGAACTCAGATCCTTCAGGTATGTTTTCTTTAATGGTCTCAACTTACTCCGGTTCCGGTACAGTTAACTCTGAGATATATTTCACCGGAGGAGACGCAGGAAGCGGAGCCTACAGATGGCACTATATGGCCGTTCCCAAGACTATGGACAAATCGGAATTATTATCCGATATAAGTTCGGATAATCTATTACTATATGACGATTCTGAAGTCTCCACATCCAAAGATGAAGGGTGGCAATGGCATGATGGCTACGGTGGAACCACGGGCTTTACAAATCTCGAGGAAACAAAAGGATATAATTTCTACCATTGGGATTCATCCGGTGATACGGCAATGTTGACTTCAACATCACTTTTATCCACCATCAGTAATATATATCTACAGTTTTCAGGTTCCGGACTTGATACAAGCCTTTATGGATGGAACCTTGTTGGGAACTCTCTCACATGTGCATTAGACTGGGATAATGTTACATTTTCAGGTTCAGATGTAAGAGATGCAGTCTATTATACAAAAGATAATGCAATGATGGCGTATGTTGACGGATTCGGTGTCAATGATGGTGATAAATATGTTCCGCCACTTCAGGGATTCTTTGTTAAAACCACTGCAACAAGCCAGTATATAACCCTCTCCAGCGCTAAGACACATGCAACAAGTCAGTCCTACTATAAAAAAGGTGCCGCCATCGTTGAAAAACCACACTTCAGAGTCGAAATATCGCAGGAAGAGAACAAAGATGAAATGGTAATACGTTTTGAAACAGATGCCACAAATAATTTCGACGGACAATATGATGCTTCAAAATGGATATCACCTGCAGCTATTCCTCAAATTTATACTTTATTGTCAGGTGAGGATTATTGTATAAATGCTTTACCTTACCCTGAAACATCCATGGATATTCCTGTCGGTATTAAAATACCTGCCGACGGAACGTATTCCATTAAAAGAACAGATATCTATGGTCTCGAAGAATATAATATCTATCTGAAGGATCTGCAGGAGGATGTTACTATAAATCTTAAAGATATCCCTGAATACAGTTTTTCAGCTACATCCAGAACAACTACCAACAGGTTTATCATAATTGTATCAAATATCTCTACGGCAACTGATGAAATGATTTTCAGTAATAAAGAGTTTAACATATATTCGGCATTTGGATTAATCAATATCCAGACTCTTGGAGATGATTGGAACGGGAAACAGGGTATGATAAAAATATTCGATCTTGCCGGTAAGACTATTGATGATATTAATAATGCTGAGTTTGATAAAAACTCATTATTACAAATCAGGGCACCGGAGACGAAAGGACTATATCTGGTTGAGATAAAGGCCGGGGTGAAGAGATATGTAGGAAAGGTTGTTGTGAAATGATAATTCCAGATTCCAGATTCCAGATTCCAGATTAGATGTTAAGGACAAAGGAAAGAAATATGGAATGTGAAATTTGGAATCTGGAATTAAATAAATAGTTTTGTAAACTCATTTGATTCTTTGCATTTGAAGACCGGGAGCCTGAAAATATTATCAAAGAAATTATATAAGAAACCTGTTATTACCAGGGTAGTCCTAGATAACTCAATATCACTTGTCATGATGACTACTCCTCCGAACCCGGATCCGAGGGGTGGTTGTAAAAAAGGAGCGGATGAGCCGTTTCAGAGTCCGTTTGGGGATTCACCCTTCGGG
>CAYMQP010000388.1:0-3422 GCA_964392505.1 uncultured Bacteroidales bacterium | reverse complement strand
GACTTCAACAAGGGCAAATTTTCTGGAGTATAAAAAAGGTTTTTTATTCCGGTATCTTTTAATGAGAGGGCTTCCTTTACCATTTTTATTCCTTCCACGATATAAAGCCTTTCCTTTTCCCGATTTTTCTTTTGATGTAATGATCGTATGAATTTTATTTGAGATTTAGTAATCATAATACAGTGCGGTACATTTATTGCGGGTAAATGATTTATTGGCTAATTTTCGATATCACTGTTTTTTACATGCAACAATCCGTTATCTTTGGGCGAATGTAGTAAATTAATGCTGAAATAGACTTGCTTACCAGGGTATCATATAAAATCATTATCAGAAATATAATCCTTCTTGTATGTATTACCGGTTGGTCATGTTCTTCAACCCGAAGATTGGTAGAAAACGAATACCTATTAAATAAAACCAAAATTGAACTTGATTCCAAGGATGTTGATGTGACGGATTTAAAACCCTACGAGAAACAAACACCCAATAAAACTATACTTGGATTCAAGTTTCATTTGTTTCTTTATAATCTGGCATCTCCTAAAAAAGATAAAGGTATAAGCGGATGGCTTAAAAAAATTGGTGAAGAACCCGTTATTTGGAATCCGATACTCTCCGAAAGAACAACCGAACAATTTCAAAGTTATCTCGAAACTAAAGGTTACTATGCGAGTTCAATTACCGATACAGTTATATTGAAAAATCAAAAGGCAAAAGTATTACATTTCATTGAACTTAATGAACCTCACAGAATTCGAAAAATAACATATCGTTTTGAAGATCAGGGTATTGCTGATATTATTCTAAAAGATACGGCCAATTGCCTGATTAAAACAGGAGGGCGGTTCGATAAAGAAATATTGCAACAAGAAAGGCAGCGAATCGAAGAACTTCTTAAAAATAATGGTTATTTCAGGTTTTCGAAAGAATATATTTTTTTCGATGCTGTTGAGAAACCGGGTAAAAATCTTGTCGATCTGCAAATAATATTAAGAGAAAACATATTCGGTATACCTGATGCCGAAACAAAAGTTAGACATCACGAGCAGTACAAGATTAATTCGGCTTATATATATCCGAATTTTTCACTCTTTTCAGACATTTCCGATGATAATCAACAACAAATTGATACTATAATTAAAGATAAAAACTTCATTATTTATTCCGATAAGTTGAGAATAAGACCTGAAGTTGTTATGTGGCCTAATTTGTGTAACCCGGGCGATTTATACAGACTGGATGATGTAAAAAAGACCTATAGCAACTATTCCTCACTCGGATTGTTTCGCATTATTAATATTCATTTTAAAGAGCTAAGCAGAACTCAAACAGATACCAGCGATTATCGTTATATCGACAGTTATATTGAACTTTCCCCACGAAAATTACAATCGTATCAGTACGAAATTGTTGGTACTAATTCATCGGGCGATTTTGGTGCGCGCACTAACATTTCCTTTACTAATTTCAACCTGCTGCGAGGTGCTGAAAATCTTGAAGTACGAATTACGGGGGCCATAGAATCAATGAAACGGCAGACAAATTTCAACTATCTCGATCCGATGTACGAGGCAGGTATTGAAATGATCTTGAATATTCCCAAGATCCTGGTTCCTTTCAGAGCGCGGCGATTTACAATGAGATATAATCCCAGAACCCTATTTAGTGTTTCCTACAATTATCAAAACCGCCCAGACTATATAAGGACGATCGCCAGTACATCGCTGAGTTATAAGATCAAAGGCAATCAGTTTAATTCCCACCAGGTATCTCCTGTTGAGTTTAATTATGTTTTATTGCCTGTAGGGATCCTGGACCCTGAGCTGGATTCGTTTATAATCGGAACAGCACGTGCCAGTAGTTTTACGGATCATACCATTCTGGGAGGAAGGTATACTTTTGAATATAACAATCAAATTATAGGACGGAAAGGAGACTTTACTTATTTCAGGTCGAACATAGAATGGGCCGGAATATTCCTGCGTCCTATAATGCACCAGATAAGGCAGGAGAATGACACTGCATTCCTTAAAGCTCCCTATTTCAGGTATGTAAAGTTTGATATGGATTTTAGGTTCAATAATCAGATCACAGAAGGTAACCGTTTAGTTTACAGAGTATTTGCAGGTGTTGGCTATCCATTAGGAGATCAGCGAACACTTCCGTTCGAGAAAATGTATTTTGGCGGAGGTCCTAATGGGGTGCGAGCTTGGAGCAGCTATGAATTGGGTCCCGGATCGGATACTACAAGCAGTTTAAGTTATGCAGGCAAATTAGGTGATATAAAACTTGAGGCCAATCTGGAATACCGGTTTCAGCTTTTCTGGGTTATGGAAGGGGCCCTGTTTATCGATGCAGGAAACATCTGGAGTGTTTATGAAACACGACCTGGAACATCGTTTGCATGGGATCGCTTTTATAAGGAAATTGCCGTAGGTACCGGTCTGGGTTTTCGGTTTGATTTTTCATTTCTCCTAATACGAACCGATTTTGGTTTTAAACTCCGTGATCCTAAAATTTCTGAAGGTAGCCGATGGATCGATTTAAACCAGTCGGAACAATATAAGTTCAATGATCGCTTTACTTTTCAGTTTGGAATAGGTTATCCGTTTTAATCGATACATTCTCACGGAAGCATAACTGATTTTCAGATCTTGTAATAGTGATAATGGTCTTTAAGCATTCTTGAGGAAGAAAACATACCAATTTTCAAAATTTAGATTATGTAATTAAATTTGCGATTCGTCACAGATGGAAAATTGAATAGAAATTATACAATTATCGGCATATAAGCATTATACTATGTAACCAATAATTTAAAAACAATTAATATGACAAGAGTATTTGATGTAGTAAAACCGGGAGTTATAACAGGAGATGATCTTAAGAAATTATTTACCGTAGCAAAAGAAAATGAGTTTGCAATACCGGCTGTAAATGCAGTAAGTTCAGGTTCGGTTAATGCTGTTCTCGAAGCAGCTCATGTTGTGAATTCTCCGGTAATGATCCAATTTTCTAACGGAGGTGCAATTTTTTATGCAGGTAAATCTTTATCAAATGAGAATCAACAGGCTGCTATTACAGGTGCTATTTTAGGAGCACATAGTATTCACCGGTTGGCCGAACTTTATGGCGTGGCTGTAGTGGTACATACCGATCATGCGGCAAAAAAGCTGTTACCCTGGATTGACGGTCTTCTTGATGCAGGAGAGGAATATTACAAGATTCATGGTAAACCACTATTCAGTTCTCATATGCTCGATCTCTCCGTAGAACCGATTAAAGAAAACATAGAAACATGTAAAAAATACCTGGAGCGAATGAGTAAAATAGACATGACCCTTGAAATAGAACTTGGAGTTACAGGAGGTGAAGAAGACGGAGTAGATAATACAAGTATCAATAATGCGCTATTATAT
>CAYMQP010000387.1:0-3423 GCA_964392505.1 uncultured Bacteroidales bacterium | reverse complement strand
ACATTTAGCAGCCTTGGTTGGTACTTCATCGGGTTTAGCTTCATTAGAGGATAAAAGTCTGGGTTCTGAAAATGCTTCATGCACGATAAAAGCGGTAATAGATTACTATGGTCCGACCGATTTTCTGATTATGGATGAATTACCGGCGGGCTGTAAGGATCCAATGATACATTTGGAACCAAATTCACCGGAAAGTTTATTACTTGGCTGTAATATTCAGGATTGTCCTGAACAAGTTAAGGCAGCAAATCCTATAACTTATATCACGGTTAACGATCCTCCATTTCTTATATTTCACGGTACTTCCGACTGCACCGTCACTCCCAATTCAAGTATATTGCTTAAGAAGGAATTAGAGAATAAGGGTATTGATGCCGAATTACATTTGTTACCCGATGCAGGTCATGGTGGGAAAGAATTTGTGTCACCGGAAATTAAGGGACTTGTTCTGAATTTTCTGGACAGGATATTGAAATAATGCTATAAAAATTCGGTACCATTGATCATTGGGGTATAGGTGCTTTAAAGTGTCTTTTAAATAGTTGATTCATAGTTTTTAAAAGTCCAGCTTATAATATATATGTTAAACGCAACCTTTAATGCTTCAATTTCATCTAAATTGTAAAAGTTAGTAACCATGAAATCAACATATTATTTGCTAGTAATTATTAGTATTGTTACGTTATTAAGCACTAGTTGTGAGCAGGAAAATAATAATAATAATAATAATAATAATGATAATAATAATAATGGTTCACTGATTGTAACAGGTGAACTTGTCGGTAACTCCAGTTGTAAAATCTTTAAGTCGGTTGAATCGAATTCGGAAACTCCTGATACCCTGAGTTGCGTAAATTATGATTTTGATGTCCTGCATAATACACTCAATTTAAAACATATTAATGCCGGATTTAATTGCTGTCCTGAAAGTTTATATTGCGAAGTTTCGGTGGTTGGCGACACCATAATTATAGAAGAATTTGAGCAGGCAGCACTTTGTTATTGCAATTGTCTATTCGATTTGGATATCAAACTCAACGGTATTTCTCCTAAAATGTATTATGTAAAAATTATAGAACCCTATGCCGAAGATCAGGAAAAGCTGAATTTTGAAATGGATCTGGAAAACGACAGCAGAGGGTCGTATTGCGTAACCCGGAAGCTATACCCCTGGGGAACGATAGATTATGAAGAAGATATACCACCCGAAATATACGGACAGGTAATTGCTCATACGGATTGTAAAAGCTTCAAATCGGGAGACACGTATTTTGATACGTCCAATACAGTAAGTTGTATCGATTATACGTTTAATCCGATAAATAATGAATTGTTTTTAACCCACATAAATGCTTGCTTTAACTGTTGCCCCGACAGTTTATATTGTTCTGTATCATTAAGAAACGACACAATAACAATACAGGAGTTCGAAAAGAATGCCTTGTGTGATTGCCTTTGTTTGTTTGATTTGGAGATAAAAATTGAAGGCATTGAATCAAAAACATACTTTCTGAAAGTGATTGAACCTTATGTTGAAATTAATGAATTAAGTTTTAAAGTTGATCTGGTACATGATCAGGAAGGTTCGCATTGCGTTACCAGAAATGATTATCCATGGGGAATGTAATTAGTTATCTAATTAGTTTTATATATCATTTGATTGTTATAGGTAATCGTCGATAAAGAGTATATAATTAGTTTTATATTAAGTCGAAATATGAAAATTGCATGATATTTTCATGGTTAAATACTCATTTAGCCAATATCAGATTTTTAATACCGGTAAAATAAAATTACTACATCTTATCACGCTTACTCACAGCCAGCTGAAATAAGAAATCTATCATATCAAGGGTCAAAAAGCACAAATGAAGTGTCAGTTTATGTATTGCTTCTGCTTGATTCATAACATATTTTTGAAATATGAATTAATATGATCAAGATCAAAAATATTAATTCCTAAATAATCCTTTTTTAAAATTATGTACGTATTACTGGGTATTTTCTATCATTCTCTGGGTGGTATTGCATCCGGGGGTTTTTATATGCCATTCAATAAAGTTAAAGGCTGGGCTCAGGTAAGTTGTTGGATGGTAGGGAGCTATTCTCCTGGCTAATTATACCTCGCTTTAGCTGCATATTTAACTGTATCTGGTTTTGCTAAGATAATTTCGGAAGTTACTAATACTAAAACTACTTTACTTAAAAGGTATTAACTAATTATAACTAACTATGAATCCATTATTAGGAATTGCTCTAATTGCAGTTGGAAGTATCGGTGCTTCCAGTTTTTACGTGCCCTTTAAGAAAGTAAAGAATTGGGCATGGGAATCGTATTGGATTGTACAGGGAGTGGCTGCCTGGATCGTAGCTCCTTGGTTATTGGCTTACCTGGCATTGCCCCATGGTACATTAATGGAGATTATCTCAGAATCACCGTCATCAGCCAAATTATGGTCCATGTTTTTCGGTGCACTTTGGGGAGTTGGAGGCTTAACTTTCGGTTTAAGTATCCGGTACCTTGGGGTTGCTTTGGGCCAAAGCATCGCGCTGGGTTTCTGCGCGGCATTTGGGACACTTATCCCAGCCATTATTGAAAAAGGAAATCTATTTAGCGAACCATCGGGAATAATCATTGTGGTAGGTGTTTCCCTTTGTATTGCTGGTATCGCTATCATTGGATATGCCGGGTCATTGAAAAACAAAAGCTTAAGCGAAGAAGAACGTAAGGCAGCTATTAAAGAGTTTGCCCTGAAAAAAGGTTTGATTATTGCCGTATTGGCAGGTGTAATGAGCGCTTGTTTTGCATTTGGCTTGCAGGCCGGCGAACCTATTAAAGAAATTGCTGCCAGCAAAGGAACAAATCCTCTTTATTTAACAAACCCGATTTTGATTTTCATACTCCTGGGTGGTTTTATTACAAACCTGGTTTATTGTGTTTTTCTGAACATCAAAAACAAAACAGCAAAAGATTATATTACCTGGGGTGGTGGGGTAATCTTCAATAACATCTTCTTTACTTTTTTAGCTGGATTCCTTTGGTTTATGCAGTTCCAGTTTTTTGGAATGGGACAGAGTAAATTACCTGCCGAATTGGGTGTTTTTGCCTGGAGCATATTAATGGCCCTGAACATTGCTTTCAGTAATATATGGGGTATTTTCCTTAAAGAATGGAAGGGAACCTCTACTAAAACTGTTATTGTTTTATTGATCGGTATTATTGTTCTGATATTATCAACTTTTGTTGTAAAAATTTAATTTCTAAAACGATAACAAATGAAAAGACTTGCTTTCAAAATGTACCTGAATGAAGGTATGAAAGAAGAATATAAAAAAAGGCACAATGAAATATGGCCTGAACTGAAAAAACTTTTAAAAGATGCCGGAGTAAGTGAATATTCAATTTTCCTGGATATAGAAACC
>CAYMQP010000386.1:0-3447 GCA_964392505.1 uncultured Bacteroidales bacterium | reverse complement strand
CAGCAATACCACTTGGTAGATCCGATTCTGCGGCATCGTAACTCATTACCTCCGAACCGGTGTACTCAGTGCCATCCATCGATAATCCGATGGAACCGGCAAGCATAGTCCAGTATACCGTTGTGGAATTTGCAAGTGTTATATTGGTAATGGTATAAAGTTTTCCATTTGTTCGACCTATTAAACTATCGTTACCAGGGGCTGCTATCGATGATTCCTTTGGAGGTGGATTAGAAGGGCCGTAAAAATCATCTTGTGAAAACAGCTGCTTTGGTTGAAATCCACACAAGATTATTATTGCAATGACGAGCATCTTTGTTAAACAACGATTATCACTATTATTTTTAGTTTTCATTTTCTCAAATATTTATAAACTCTATGTTTTGATTATACTGGATGAATTCCGGTACTGGTATACCCAAGAATACTTTGTTTAAGAAACAAGTCTAAAGTTATAACAATAAAATACTGTTGTCAAGATAATTGAATCGTATTACCTAGTATGTTGTTAACAATAAAATCCGATTGCATACTATAAGGAACCCCATTAATACCCTGTATTTCAGATATAATTAGGTATCTGACTAATTAATTAAAACGGGGAATACATATAAGGGGAAATTATTGCTAAAATGATGATAGTTTTCAATTATCCTTTAACATACAATAGTATAATTATTAAAACCCTCGAATAAATCACAATCATTAAACAGCTATAATTATTTTAAATTAAGGTCTGATAATAAAAAACAGGAAGAATAAACTACTAACTATCAAGCAATTGATTCTAATATGCTTAATAGTTAAAACTTATTAAAGTCTTATCAAAAACAGCCCGTTTTCTTATAGTTTCAAGCTTAGTGGCTATAACTTCATACCTCGACCTAACACATTGTGATATAGCTCGGCGTGTAGCGTTATTCATAGTTCCTGATGCCCTTATGCCTGAAATATCCTGAAATTTAATAAGCATTGAGGAAAATACTTCAGGATCAGAAAGGTCAACTTCATCAGACGATAGACCATTTTGGGCAAAAATATAGGAAAATAACCTGCAATAGCGTTCGGAATCAGTTGCAATATCAGGAATACACACTGTATTGTCAGGCGTGAGAATATTTTCCATAATATCTTCCATTTCATTCTGCAATGATATGTATTCCGGATCTTTCGGCTGAAGTTTTAAAATATTGGCTACAATATTGTCTGATGATATTATACTCATAAGATGATCGGGAAAATTGGAGGTAACCTGATTTCCTTGTATAAAAATACCTGGTATATTTGAGTATTCAATACCCTGTGTTAAATAAGCCATAAATGTAAACAGGGAATGGGTCATAAGAAATTCAAAGCTCACCCTTATTTTTGCCGACTTTTTTACCTGCTCCTCTTTTAATAATAGATGAATGTATTGTTCTAGCGATAGAATATCGAAATTGGAAGGTTCAAATCCATATTTATAGGAATCCTTAAATAGTTGAATAACTGTAAGGGCTTGTTTAGTTGGTTCATTACCAAATGTCCAGGCTGGATTGTATTTATTCTTTTCATAAAAGTTACAGATTAACGGAGCCGATCGCAATTCAATACCTTCAAGCCAGACAACCTGGTTTTGACAGCTTTCCAAATTTGATTTAATAAGCTCGTTGGTTAACAAAGAGTAAGCAGCATCGTGAGTCGAGATATTTTTATTGCCTGCCCCTTTAATGAAAGGAGATTGAAGCACAATTAGTACAATAAAAATTACGTACAGGCTTTTTATAGCAGGTTTCCCAGGTGTATGTTTGTGTGAAGCTTTCATGATGAAAAGTATTGAAAATCCATACATCCATTTTTACGATAGACTGAATCAGAGAGTAATTTTTATTCCATGAATCGATATAACTATTTGATAAACAATTAGTTGGTAACAAATATCATCATTATGAGGTAACATTGCTCACCATATATAAAGAACATGGCTCATTATTAAACCTGGATAAGTATAATTTTGTGAATCGTTTAACTGGTATCTAGTACCTATCTAAAACCACGATTTTCCCAGTAGATTTCAAATTATCTGCTTTAAAAACATATAAATATGTTCCTGCTCTTAGAATTGAAGTATCGAACTGAAGCGAATGTTTACCCTTAGGTCTGGTTTCGTTTATCAGGTTAACAATTCTGTTGCCAAGCATATCAAACAAATCAAGCTGTACAAAACATTCTTTATCGACTAGGTAATTAAAGCTGGTCAGCCCGATTGTCGGATTTGGAAAAGACTCGCTAATTGTAACTAGTTTGGAATCTTCGAAATTATCGAGCGATACTGCATCGATAATTTCCATATTAATTAGTTTGGAAACAACAGTTTCCGGAATCATGCTATAATGCGAATGGTATCGGATATAAATAGATAATTCTCCCGGCGATAAATCCGATAAATCAAGCAATACATTTACTTCAACAGAATCAGTAGGATTCAGGATGATGGTTTCAGGATCAATTGAAGTAAAACCACACGATGTGATATCCGTCAGCGAATCCTTACCTGCTCCAATATTTTTTAAATAGAATGATGTTTCAATACTTCCCGAATTAGACAGCTGACCCAAATTTATAGGATTCTCATCCTGAAGGACTGTATTAGGCCTTAATGTATTTAGCAGGTTTTGCTCATTAATGGCATATACATTACCATCGGCACATCCAAAATAAATAATTCCCTCATGATATAGAGGTGTTTCAACCCAGCCATCTACATTAAATCGTTCTGCTATTTCATGAGTTTGTTTATTCACAATAGTCAGCGAACCTAAGTGCACACCCTCAAAACTACCCGTACCTAAAAGAATATAGTCGTCGTGTACTACAGGATAACCGTAACTTTTGCCGTATATACTTGTTTCCCAAAATAATTCGGGCTCATCAGGACTAAAGGCATAAACCACCTGCTGATACGAACTGCCCATATACAATACATCGTCCGAAACAACAGGTCCACCAAAAAGCCACATATTACCGGGCTGGTGATACATCCATAATTTTTCACCCGTTTCAGGATTAAGAGCATATAAATTACAGCTTCTTCCGCCAAAGTAAAGTGTATCCCTGTAAATAAGGGGCTGCGATACTATGGCATTTACCCATGAATAGGTGTTATCATCTTTTGTATCGTATTGCCATAATAGACTCTGGGTAGTTAAATCAAAAACTGATAATACGCCGTACCAGTCACCCACGTATATTTTATTATTAAAGATTGCCGGTGTAGTTTCGATAGTTATATTAGCCTCGGGTGTTTGGGTTTCGAATACTCTTTCCCCGGTTTTTACATTTACCCCAAATACTAAACCTTCCTCCGAACCAATATAGGCAATGCTGTCAAGCAGCTCAGGCGAAGAGCGGAAACAATCCCACTCATCGTGTTCATTAATCACAGAACCATCGTAAAGTGTATCAGTC
>CAYMQP010000385.1:0-3462 GCA_964392505.1 uncultured Bacteroidales bacterium | reverse complement strand
ACCATGGACTCTTTCTCAACAGACAGTACCGGAAACTGGCTACTGATTGTCAGCCGGGAATTCTGGAAGGTAATCCTGTTGCGGAAGATTTGAAGGACATTGATGACATTATGATGCCCGATAAAATATCCATTCATGGAATTCTTAACAGTAAGGGTGAAGTATGTAAACTTCGTATAGGTAATAACTATGATGATTTTCTTGAAGCTTGCAGGGAGCACGATGGATTTTATCGTTCCGGGATCGATAAGCAATTCGATATGGTCATAGCTTCGAGTGGAGGATACCCGAAAGATATCAACTTCATTCAGGCCCACAAATCGGTTCACCATGCGGCAGCTTTTGTTAAGAATGGCGGAAAACTGGTTATTCTGTCGGAGTGTATCGATGGTATTGCTTCCGATTATTTTCTCAAATATCTCGAAGCAGGAAGCTTTGAAAAAGCCTATACCATGCTGGAAAGCCACTATGAGGGCAATGGAGGTACAGCCCTGAGTATGATGATCAAAACCAGCCGTATCCATATTTATATGATGACCTCGCTGAATGAAAACTTATGTAAGACCCTGAAAGTTCAAAAAGTCAATAAGACACAAGTACAGGAATTATTAGACAGCGAAGAAGGAAGTATAGCTGTTATTCGTAATGCCAGTTTGCTTATCAGGTAAATGTAAAAAATTATATTAGCTAACTATAGAATTCTAAACTGTCTCTAATTGGAAAGGCTTCTAAGTTTTTTTCATTTGCCGGAGGGTTTCTTCAATAAATTCGCTATAATCGGGTAATAAGCCAACCCATTCCAGTGCCGATTCCATTACACTTACAATTCTAAAACTCATAGGCATATCCCGGCTTTCCATCTGGTAAAGTAACGATCGGGCCACCTGACTCGGTGTTTTTGTTAGCATGGCTGTTTTACGCTTACCACTAACATTTGGTGTATTTTTTACGAAATCATGATATTCCACTATATCAGGAACTGAAACTTGAAAATCTGCATCTCGAAGGTCGCCTATTGCATTAAATGTAGGATCATAGTCTTTGTCAGTAATTTCTTTTTTCTTTATACCAATCAGTTCCTTTAATGTAATTGGCCCACTATAATATTCCAGGAATAAGCGTAGCTCGGGTAATATCTTATAACTGGTTTTTTTATCCATGACCAGAACTATTCGTTATATTAAAGATAAGCTTTTATTAGCTGAATTACAATATCCCATACCTGATTAATAAAATGGCTAAAAGTCTTTATATCAGCATGCTGATATGCCCAATAGTAGGCCTCTGGCTAATTCAATATATACTTTTCTTGAACTCATTTCTTGCATACTATTCAGTAATTTTATGCGACTTTCGAATTGCATCCAGCCTTGTTTGGGCTTCAGACTCAAGTCGAAATATTTCATTTAGTTTATCGCAGGGGTATTCCTGGCAGTAAGCACAGTTTTCTATGTTTCTGGTTATAGCACATTTCCTGATCTCGCAATTCAGGCATCCCGAGAATATCCTTCCGGTATCAGCCCGGCATCCGTCGCAATCGTTAATATCTTCGGGCTTCAAATTCATACCATATTGCTCGGCGATGGTCCGGGCTATCGATTCCCTCATTTCCTGTTGTTTCGATATATCCTTTTCAAGTGAGGCCAGATGTATCGGACAAGTCTCACATACCAAACCGCAATAGGCAAGTATAGTATTGTTATTTTTCATTCTTCTGTTTCACTATTATTAGGGTTTCTGTGGGAACGACTTTCATCATAGAATTCCAGTATCTCTTTTCGCGATGCTTCCCGGATGGTTATATCGCTAATTTTCCACTGTTCATCTACTTTGATAAATGAAATGATATAAAAAGCATCCTGCCGTTCTATAATAGGTGCACCTACTTCGGAATATAGGAGAGTATATTCGGCTTTATTTTTCTTAGGGAAAGTAATTCTGCGTTTATGCCAGCTTACCCATTCTTCTTTGGTTAACGCTTCATTTTCTATAAATATCGGATCATAACCTTCGGCCTCAAACATTGGCAGAAAATCGAGATATACCTGTGTTGCCATTATTCCATTAAGATTATCGCCCCAGGAATGACCGGTTAACAAAATACCCGGATTCATAAGGGAATCCATTTTAAGCCGTTGGTCAAGATTATTAGTATAATCCGGGATTAAACATTTCAAGGTTTCCAGTTCTTTCGCCTTTCTTTCGGTTATAGCTTTGATTTCTGCATCGCTGTTGCCGATATTTGTTCCGCCCAGATAAATACCAAGCCATTGAATTACCCATGACGGTTCAGGGTACAGGGCTCTTATAACGATATATCCATCCTGTTTGTACCAGGTATCCAGCTGATGCAGTATGTCGAATATTGCTTCTTTGTCTTCCTCTGAGTTAATGTTTTGCGCATTTGAACACCCCAATATAGGGATTGTAAACATAAAAAGCAGTATATAAAATACCTTCGGACAGGGGCTGACTTTTCCGGTTATTTTTAGCTTTTTATTCATTTCGCATTATAATTATTAGGATTTGAATCTACAATTTATATTTTTTCCTGTTTTAGGTGTAAAATACTCTGAAATTTTTTTGCAGTTTTATTTCATTTAGAAAAAAATATTTCTGCATTGCATCTATATTTTTTGTTCTCCTGAATGAGTATTTATATACTCCCGATATATGATTGAATTTCGAATGGAAATAGTTAATTTTATGAATAGTTATAATTGATAATCAATAAAATCAATCCTAATTTTATATGTGAAAATCTTTTTTTTCCTGCCTAAAATTCAACAAGGTCATGTTATATTAATTTTAAAAATAATTATAATCATGAAAAAATTATCCTACTATTCACTAATCATTACTTTATCGATTACCATTATTTCCGGATGTTCATCGGAAAAGAAAGAATGGGAGAATGCCAAACTTGTGAATACAATAGTTATTTACGAGAATTATTTGAATACCTATCCGGATGGAATTTATTCGGATTCTGCCCGATTTTTCATGGAAAAATTACATTATGAAGCAGCTCTGGATACGAATACAATAGAGGCGTTTAAAAATTTTATGGAGAAATATCCTTCCAGTCAATTTGCCTCCGAAGTAAAGGATACATTAATAACTCTGGAATGGGAAATTACAAAATCCATAAATTCAGTCGAAAGTTATAAGGAGTTTATTACCAAATACCCTGAAAGTATATATGTTGAAACTGCCAATGAAGAAATCAGGAAATTCGAATTAATGAAAGACTGCCCGTTTTATCTGGTTGCAGGCGAAGCCATAGGCTTGAGAAATTATAAAGCCGGTGACAGTTTTACTGAGGCTGTTGAAGAGGGAGAAATAAAAAAAATTACATGTGGAGGATGGTTAGTTGAGGGATTAGGTGGAAAACTTCTTAAATCAAAACAAATTAACTATAGAAGTTATTGGGTTGATCAGCCGTTTAAACTATCCTACAAC
>CAYMQP010000384.1:0-3477 GCA_964392505.1 uncultured Bacteroidales bacterium | reverse complement strand
CTCTTAAAGCACATGCAGGTTCTGTTAGATCACTTGCATTCCTTCCAAATCGTAATATTTTTTACAGTACCGGTGCCGATGGTGACATTTTAAGATGGGATTTGAATCAGAGTTCTACCAGATCTCAAGTACTCATTCACAATCCCTTTTCAACAACAAGTCTTGCTATTAGTTCAACAGGTCGCTGGCTAGCTTGTGGAACCAGAACTTCCATCATTCAGGTTTTCAACTTGAACCAACCTAATACACCTCCCGATTTGCTTGAGGGACATAGAGGTTCGGTTGATGATCTGGAATTTGTTGAAGGGAAAAATATTCTTATATCAACAGGTAATGAAAAATCGATAATTTACTGGAATTTGTTAAATGGAGATAAAAGAACGATTGTAACACATTCCACTCGGATTCGATCGATAGCAGTTTCAAAAAACGGAAATTATGTTTATGGAGGTACCGACGATGGTCAGTTAATCAGGTGGACAATTTCGAATGGCGATGCCCGTTTGATTTATGATAACAAAAACCAGTCAATCAACGCTATCGTATTGAATAGTTCGGGATCGCGACTGGCAATTGGCGATAAAGCAGGAAAAATTACTATACTCGATCCGGGTTCTTCTAAGATATTGGCCCAGGTTAAAGGACATAGTGCAAGAATTCAGGATATTGCATTCAGCCCGGATAATTCTCAACTGGCAACTTCAAGTTACGATGGTACAATCAGGATATGGAATGCCAATAGATTGTCTGAAACACCTGTTGTCATCACAGAGCATGAATCGTGGGTACTTGCTGTTGCATTCAGCCCTGACGGACATTACCTGGTAACTTCTAGTGATATTGGTGATATTTACTATTGGGCAACACAGTCGAAGTACTATGCCGATCAAATTTGCAGTTATGTAACGCGAAATTTCACCGATCAGGAATGGGATATATATGTTGGAATGGATATCGATTATCAGAAAACTTGTCCGAATATTGATTAAAATCTTTTTTTACAATAAGATAATGAATTTCATATATAATACAATAAACCCGATTACAGGTAAAACAGTTAGATTTTTCAGTTAGATTTGCGTAATTCACACTAAATATGAAGCTACAGCATTCCATATTCTTCTTTATTTTAATCTTTTTTACTTCGATACTATACGCTCAGAAGAGCTGTTTGAATACGTTGCGCGAAGCAAAAGATCTTTATGAACAGGGGCTTATCGATGAAATTCCGGAACTTTTAGCTGGTTGTATGGAATCGGGGTTTACACGTTCCCAACGCATTGAGGCTTATAAGCTGATAATTCTTGCATATCTGTTCGACGATGATCAGTTTGCTGCAGAAAAAATGATGGATGAATTTTTGCGGAAATTTCCAGAATACGAAATTATGCCGAACGACCCCGTTGAATTTGTATATCTGCTGGAATCCTATAAAACTTCTTCTTATTATTCCATAAACCTTATTTTTGGACCTACATTTGCCAACCGGCGTATTAAAGAAAATTATTCAACCATGAACAATGACCTCACCGAATTTTCTGATAAAATTGGTACTGGATTTGAAATAGGATTTGGAGCAAGCCGAAATTTATGGAAATCGGTAAATATCAATATAGGCGTAATTTATTCCATTATTAACTACTCATATAATGAATTGAATTCTGTAGAATTATATGAACCAGAAGAAGAAATCACAGCTATCGTTCCAAATATCACTTTTGCTGAATTATCAGCTGATGAAAATATAAGAATGGTGAGTATTCCTCTTACATTCACCTATAGTTTTGGGAAGGGCAATTTGAATTATGTTGGAAGATTAGGAGGATCAGCCGGTTTCGTAACTAACGCCAGTCTCACGTCTGTTCGAAAGCAGCCTGAAATAGAAACGATCTCCGAAACAAGAGATATTACAAATAAAAGAAGTAATACTTACTTTGCCGGGATAATAGGTGCCGGTCTTGAATATAAAGTTCCAAGAGGTTTTTTGGTATTGGATGTTCGTTATCAAGTGGGTTTCCAGAATATGAATATAGGCGATCGATACTCTTTTCCACGTTTAAATGGGAGGTATTTTTATGTAGATGATGATTTTAAACTGGATTATGTGAGCATCTGCTTAGGATATCATTTTTCAATTTATCAGTCAAAAAGGAATCGGTTTTAATTTGAACTGGAATGAGAACTATATCTTTCATATTAATAGTGCTAATTACTTTGGTGAATATCTCATGTGACAACTATGAATTATCTGATAAACAGGCCGATGCATTCATTAAATTTTATGGAGTTGGTTTGAAAGACGAGGGTATAATGGCAATCACCATCGATGAAGGTTATCTTATTATGGGGAATATTGAGAATCCCGGAAGGGGTATGGATATTTGCCTTATTCGTACTGACAAATATGGAAATTCAACTACTCCTATTGCAGTATATGGGGGATTAGGGGATGATTATGGATATGTTATTAAACCTAACGAATCGGGATATATTATTGCAGGATCGACCCAGATAAGTGAAGGCAGTTACAAAGATGTATTTTTAATTCAGATTAATTCTAATGGAGATACTCTCTGGACAAAAACTTACGGGCGTAGCCTTGATGATGAAGCGTACGATTTGGTTGTACTCGAAGATAATAGTATAGTTTTAACAGGGTATACTGATAGCACTAATGTGCGAAAGAAAGATTTTTTATTTATCGAGGTCGATGCTATGGGGAATTTAATTGATTCAATAAAACATTTAGGATTAGAGGAAGATCAGGTTGCTTATTCAATAGCACAATCAGGCAACAGTTTTTTACTTTCTGGTTATTCATATATATTATCCGCATCGTCGCAACAATATACCAAAAGTATTTATGTTATGCGATGGGATGGATCCGGTTCCCCAGTACCGAATCCTTACAAATTAGGTGTTAGTTCTGAGGCAGTTGCAATTAAACCTGTTAATCAAAATGAGTATTTGCTTGCATGTAATGTGCAATACTCACAAACCAGCGATTTACAGATACATTTAATGAAAGTCGATGCATCGGGAGATTCGACCTGGAATCGAGATTTTGGTGAGAGGGTGCTCAATAAGGCGAATGATTTATTAATAGCAAATAATTCTTTTTATGTTATTGGGACTTCATCAAACGAAGATGCGTCAGATGTCGATGATTTCACAGGAGACATGTTACTCCTTAAAACCAACTTGAATGGTGAAAATCCATCCTATTTTTATGTTGGCGATGGCGCATCATATCATGGAAATGGATGCGATATCACCTCCGATGGAGGTTATATTATAACAGGCACTAATTTTACAAGTAATGAAAGTGTAATAACTATATGCAAGCTGAATACCGAAGGTTCTTTAAGGTGATTTCGTTCCTGCACAAAACAACGACCTTCGGATAACCTTTTTCAAGGTTCATCAAATAGTTTAAAGAACTTTTTGAAGATTCATTAATTTTACATTCCCTTTACG
>CAYMQP010000383.1:0-3515 GCA_964392505.1 uncultured Bacteroidales bacterium | reverse complement strand
TACCCAGGTAATTCAAAAAAATCACGTTTGCAGCAGAATATGAAATATATGAGCAGATTGTGACAAAATACAGTATAAAATGCTATATACTTTAAGATTAGATTTAAACAAACAAATATTAACCAGGCTCAACTTCGTATATAAAAAAGTTAGGTTAGTGGATTGTACCCACCTTCAGCAAGCTTTTGGTGGGTAATAAATTTTGTATATTGCTAATCAAAAACTAAACAATGCAAGGCCTGCAATATAATACATTATGACCGTTACTATTCAATGAATTACACAATGTTAAATTTGGACCATTCATTAAAGAAGAAACAAGAACAAAGTTTTAAATAGTATTATATGACTATGAACTCAACTTTAAAACCCCGCCTTTACTTTATCGACAACCTGCGCTGGCTGATGATATTATTTGTAGTGATAATGCATGCTAACGTTACCTATAGCATGTTGGGAAGCTGGTACTATGTCGAAGAAGCCAAACTGGATTTGTTCCAGACCATCTATTTTTCTATTTACGGAACCTTCACACAAGCTTATTTTATGGGCCTCCTGTTTTTTATTGCCGGGTATTTTGTTCCTTCATCGTTCGACCGTAAAGGATTGGTAAATTCGTAAAAGAAAGATTCATACGCCTGGGGATCCCCTCGCTTGTATACATGCTTATTATTCATCCCCTGAATATTATCATCCTTAATCATTATCTGAACTGGAATATGGACATTCCGGCCGCGTACACTAAAAACATACTAACATTTGCGTTTATCGACGATACCGGACCCATGTGGTTTGCAGTGGCACTGTTTATCTTCTCGCTTGTGTATACCCTTATCCGGATGTCAGGAATTCGTTCCACCCAGACAACTAATGAAAGTGCTTCGATCAAACCGAAACAGATCATTGCGTTTGCCCTGTTCCTTTCGGCATTTACTTTTGCCACACGACTTATATTTCCTATAGGAAGCAGCGTTATGAATATGCAGTTGTGTTTTTTCCCTCAGTATATCGCACTTTTCATACTGGGGACAATCTTTGCCAGGTGTAACCTGCTCCTAACCATACCCTATCGCCTTGGGATAACCTGGTTCAAATACACGCTGCTAATCGGTATAGCTTTTTGGTTTCTGATCATGTTAATCGGTGAGGTTCCTTCCAAAGGATTCGATTCCTTTTTGGGGTATTTCACATGGCAGTCGGCAGCCTATTCGTTCTGGGAATCATTTTTCTGTGTAGGAGTTTGCCTGGGACTGATCGTACTGTTTCGAGAAAAATGTAACAGCCAGGGCCGTCTTAGCAGGTTTTTATCGGCTAATGCTTTTGGAGTATATGTATTCCATCCACCCGTACTGATCTTTATCTCAATGTTATTTAAAGATATTACTATGTATCCTTTTTTCAAATACCTGGTTGTAGCTGCAATTACCGTTCCGTTATGTTTTTTGGTAAGCTATCTACTGCGCAAAATTCCGGGTGTTAGTTACATTATTAAATAACCCGCTTTTTTATAACTTGCTGATCAAACTAAATATTATGCGACACTTACGACATCATAGAGGCGAACCGCTGTTGCCAATTCATTCATTATGAAAAAAATAATCAAGCATATTATTACATTAATTCTTCTTTTCTTTTCAATAATTGCATTTGCACAATCAACAACTCAATTTACTGGTATACTGCAACAAGTAGGTAATCCGTGTACTACTAATCCCTGCTTACCAGGTCTGGTATGGTCGCTTGAAACTGATACGGCTGATTTTATATTGTCAGTTGATAACAGCTGGATTTGGGAAGATGACCTGATTATTAACGGAACCCAGTATTATGAGGGGGATACAATTATAGTTATGGGAACAGATACAATCAAATATGATATTATTGGTAATCCCTATTATGAATTAGAGATAAGTGAAGTGATAAATTATTTTGATAATATACAATATAATAAACTACAGATTTATCCAAATCCATGTAATGATTATTTAACATTAGAATCATTGAAAATAATGGAGAAAATATGTTTATCTAATTCAACCGGACAATTGATATTCGAAATTTCTCAAATTAATGATAAAGAGATAAATTTTGATATAGAATGGCTTAATAAAGGAATATATTTAATAATAATAGATTTTGAAGGAGGATATAATCATAGCTATATGATAATAAAACGATAATATATATGCTGGCTGTAACAACGCATATAAAAAATAGCTGAGTAAGGGGTTTACGCCCATCTTCAGCAAGCTTTAGGTGGGCAATAAATTTTGTATTTTGCTAATTAAAAACAGTGCGGTGCAGGGCTTACGAAAACATGACGGCGGAATATTATGCCCAATTCAATAGCAATCCAATAAGTTATTTTTGCATCTTGCACTTATTATTTCTCAAACTATTTTATAATATGTATTTTCAATATCATGCAGTTTTAATAAACTTTACATAGTAACTTTATACCTGAATAGGATGAAAAATATATTTTATATACCATCAGCTATTTTATTCTGTCTTTTATTTACGTTATGCGAAAAAAAACAGATAACTCGGATTATATAGATGAGGATATAGGCCAGGGCTATCTTACCGTTATGCCTGTTAATGAAGGAGATATTGATCTTTTTGTTGTCTTAGGACATCTTGCCCCTCCCGGTCATGTATTTCCATCAGATCATGGCGGATTTTATTTATCAGATCGGGAACTCACCTATGAAGTCCATTCACCCGGTGATCTGGAGGTTATAAGTATCAGACGACTCCAACATCTTTCAATTGGAATAACCGATTATACACTTCATTTATCCTCACCTAAAAAAAGATTTAAAGTAGTTTTTGGACACCTGGCTTCAATCAGTGAATCGATACTTTCACAAATTCCTGATTTTGATGAAAACCAATGCGATTATTATATGGCTGGTGGAAACCAGTATCGTATGTGTACTCTTTCTGTTAATGTCCCTGTTTATGCAGGTCAAGTTATCGGAACAGCTGGTGGTTTACTTGGACAAAACGGGTTTGATTTTGGTACTTTCGATAAAAACAGACCGGTAGAATTTGCAACCGACAGATGGATTGGCTGGGATTATATGTACGCCGTTTCACCTCTAGATTATTTTACACAGGAGATAAAAGAAATTCTTGAACCCTATTGCGGCGATTATCATTGTGGTTTTAAAGAAATAAGGACCAAAGAACCTATCGGAGGTACTATAGAATTTGATAAATCAGGAACATTACAGGGTTTATGGTATAAACAGAATGAACCTTCCAATACTGAAGATTTTCATATATCATTTGTTTATAAAAACACTGATCCTGACGTTCCGATTGTATGTTGGGGGATATCTGTTGCAGAAAATGAACCGGGTTTACATACGTATACTATCCAAAATAGCGGACTGGTAAACAGAAATTTTTCGGATGTAATTCCTGACGGAAACATTTATCGATATGAACTGTCTCATGCTTGCACTGGCACTAATATAGCCAAGCCCATTATACTTATACAATTAGTT
>CAYMQP010000382.1:0-3555 GCA_964392505.1 uncultured Bacteroidales bacterium | reverse complement strand
TGGAGTAAAAGATTGTTACATCTGCAGGATTACCTGTTTCCGACTTTAATACAATAGTATCACTTGAATTTGTTCCGGCTATTTCATAAATAATACCAATGAATTCATTATACTGTCCGGGTCGAATATTTAAGGTGACTGGTCCTGAAATACCTTTTATCTTTAAACTGTCAAATGCAGCTTTAATGGTTGTGAAATCCGGTGAAGTTCCTCCAATTGTATAAGTCCCCGCCATTGGGGTTAATGTTGAAGTGAATTCATCTGCACCGATATCAGGAGGATCATCCCTTAGATCTCCGTCAATATCGGTAGTAAAACCTGCCAGGGCTTCACCGGCACCATCAAGGACAGAACTGTTTGAATGTAAATCATCATCTGCCAGGAATACAGGATTGACACATACAGAATGGGCATCCCTGGAACTGGTATTCTGATAGTCTTTAAAAGTCGCTATATTCGTGTTAATCCAGTATGCCACATATTTGGTCCTGGTAAAAAAGCAATTATAATCACTGCTTTGTATCGCCGTGCTGTTATTCGAATTAAATGCCCTTCCTGCTCCAAAACAGCATAAGATATTGTTTCTGAGATTAACAAAAGAGCCGCTGTTATTCTGAAAAGCATCAGATGATGTATTTGTATTTGACTGACCAATCCGGATCGTATTAAAATATACATTAACATAATCTGTACTGTTCGTATAAATACCATAAGCCTCTAAATCTCCGTTTCCATCAATGTTGACAAAATTATTCGCTATTAATCCCACATTTCCTGCCGTACCATCATTATCCCTAGCATATATACCTCCGTCACCCTCATAGTTAATAACAGTATTCCCCGTAATTTCATAATCATACCTGCATCTGTAAAGATAAATACCCCAATAATAATAGGACGTTGGCCCCGTTTCAACAATATTATCTTTGATAATTGGCGAATCGCAATAATCCAGGTAAATACCATTACTATAAGCACTTTCAATTCTGTTACCGGATATTAAAATATTTGTGAAACGCCTGTCACTTGCACCTTCTAAATAAATCCCGCTCCTGCCATTAAATAATTCATTTCCAATAATATAAATATTATTTATTAGATTATTAGTGCTTATGATCGCAGCATGTCCAGTCTGCGTACCAATGCTGTTAATTTTACAACCAATTATACTGTCATGATGCGAATAACCATTAAGCCTGATGCCATCAGAGTAAGTAGTATTAATAGCTGAAATGGTCAGGTTCTTAAGAGTAATATAGCTGGCTCTGACCAGGTTTACAGTCGCCACATTTGAACTGGCATCATATGAAATAACAACATCCTGGTCATTCGAAGTATCAGGCTGAAAAGTAACGGTGTTGGAAGCATCAGCACCTGTAACGGGTTGAATCCACAACATCCCATTATAAGGGGATCCATCATCCAGTATATTAAATATAACTGAAGAACTGATACCATATTTATTCAAATCAGATACTGCATCTGATATGGTTGTATAAGTTTGACCGGGGCCAATGGTAATTGTTCCGGAAAGAACAGAACCTGTTGATACATCAAATTCATCAGCACCCAGATCGGGTGATCCGGTACGGTCATTCCCATCAATATCCTTGGGCACAATGCTGACAACAGCCGGATCTCCTTTTGCCTCCAGACGGAAATTTGTCGTATGTAAATCGTCATTAGCATTAAAGACCGGATGAGTGGAAATTGAGTTGTTATCACCGGAAGAAGCAGCTAAAGCAGCAAGATCCACTTTATTGCCTCCCCAGTAAGCCAGATAATTTTTAACTGAATAGTAATTATTATAATCAGATTTAGCAATTGATCCGGTAGTGTTTATATAATACGCATAACCAGCACATGAATTAACAAAGACATTATTCTGGATATAAATGTTCGGTCCACCACCACCAGTCAGATAAAATGCCCTTGTATTCTCATCCCAGCCACTATATAAATAGATACTGTTATGATATACCTGAACATAGTCACAACCATTCAAATACAATCCGCTGCTACTACCTACTGTGCCGGGACAGGAAATAAAATTATTGGCAACCAATCCTTTTAATGTAGCTCCTCCGTCACAATTATAGAGGTAGATTGCTTCAGATGGATTTGTCATCTGAATATCGTTATTCACTACCTGGAAATCATTGTCAACATTATTCAAATAGATCCCCTGGTTGCCTGCAATTGTATTTCTTATGATGTTATTATTAACAATAGCGGCATTCTGGTTATACAATGCGAAAGAAACGTTTTGCTGGTCGTAGCATACGTTGTACCGGATAATAGTGCCACTTTCAAATCCGGTGTTGACATCCAGCTTAATCGCTTCCTCTCCGGAATTGAAAACATTGTATTCGAAAACATTGTTTTCATCACTGGTATTATACCCAAATATAATTGTACAATCATCATAATAATCCCGGGGTTTCCCGTAGAATACATTATTCAGAAATTTATTATTATTTGCACCATTTTTCATGTTAAAAACCCGTCCGTACCTGTAATCACCACCTGTGGCATCAAAAGTGAGATGTTTAAAAGTCACATAATCCGTACTGTCAAGTGTGATCATATATTTTTGATTGGCATCATTTGGATAAGTATAGGTGAGGTTGGCTTTGGTGGAATCTCCTGTCGAACCCTGAAAAGTAATGGTATTTGTCGGACTTGCACCAACGATCTCTTTTAGTGTAATATGTACTTCCTCATAGTTTCCCGGAAGTACATTAAATACAACCGGCCCATCAATTCCTGTAGGAGCATTTAATGTGTCTGCCACTTCAGCAAATGAATGGAAATCGGCACCCAGGGAATCAGCTGGACCGGTCTTATATGTTCCATTAAGCTGTGAAAAACCTGCTGTACAAAACAGAATAAACAATACAGCCATTAATGTGGCTTTTATGTCTTTGTTGAATTGCTTAATCAGTGATTTCATATTATTCTTATTTGGTGTAATTTATATGTGGGTATGTTTATTAGATATTGAAAGAATATAGCTCTTCACAGGAAGTCGTTGAGCTCATGACCAGGGAGTAATAACAATATGACGTGTGGCCTTATCAAAGATTAAAATAAATTAGTCTTAATAAGTCTTAAGGATAAATTTATTTCAACCTTGTAAGATAAAACTTTAACCAATACAAATCAACCCCTCATTGGATGAATTTTGTGAAATTTACAGGAAATGTTGAATTTTTTATTCGAATAAGTGATTTGCAGGTGTGATTTATCCTATTTTTTAAAAAAGTTCAGGTTAAAATCGCCGGGAGCCCCGATAAATCGTGATTATTTCGGCTAAGCTATTTCACTTCGCTTGCGCTCATGAAATGTCTGCCTCACTGAAAATGGATCTGGGATCTGTGAGCAGGGATAGGGAAATGGGGATGGAGGGAATGGTTCCTGGTTCCTGGTTCTCAGTTCTAGGTTAGTGTGAGTTAGAGTAATGTGTTTGCATAATAGTTTCTGGTTTCTTGTGGGTTTGAGTACAGGGTATAAGGGTGTAAAGTTGCTGCCGATTGCTAATCGGCAGCTGTAACC
>CAYMQP010000381.1:426-3570 GCA_964392505.1 uncultured Bacteroidales bacterium | reverse complement strand
ATATCAAAGACCAATATTTGTCTCCTTATATCTTTAGAGGTACTATAATATCTTCAAGTATATTTTATCATTTGAAATCGGGCAACAACCGTCATGCGGTTCGATTGTGTTTCAGTTCCGGCAGTGTCAACTCAAATATTCAGCTTCGGGATGTTAATGTGAGCTATGGGAGCATTCAATATGATTTTAGCCATGTAATTGATTCCTGGAAAGTCGCGGGCCATATGCTATATTTTTATATAGGAACAGGATTTTCAACCTCTGCGGAGTATACTAAAATGAATGCTGAAAGTAAGGAAACGGATTCATATTATTACGATGAATCATGGTATTCGTCCCACTCAATAAATTTTCATCTTTATACAGAATATAATCTGGAAAATCGAAAAAGTCTCTCAATTTTACTATCATCTCCTGCAATTAGATTGGTAACTCGTCCTGAAAACGGACATTATTACAGTGAGCGTAATTCAGAAATAAGTGAAAACAGCTTTAATATGTTAACTGGTGGTAAACTTGAATTCATTTGGGATGATCTTGTTCTGCTCACCGAGTTTGAATACAAAACTCCCCTTGGCAATAGTATTAATGTTTTCGGAAAGTATATGTTTGTATACATAGCATCCCATAGACCTGAAACACTAACGTTGGGTTTGTATATGAATCATTTTCTTGTGGGCATGGAATGGTTATTTTAACAAATAATGTACCTGATCTTTTATCTGATAATCTGTGGACATGCAAAAAACGCACAAATACCTTGTGGCAAGAGAATAAAAAACCTGATAAATAGTCCTCACCCTTTGTTAGTTTTAAACTAATCTTTAAGCACGACCTAGATGGGAGACTTAGCAGAGCATTGGGGACCTATTCTTTATCGGTCTTTTTTGTATTTAACAATTGTATCAACCTGGTTAATGCAACTCCGATCGATATTCCTAATACCATAATAAACCAAAAACCAGCATTACTTGGCTTACATTCTATTTTTGTATAGAAAATTACATATACAACGGTTGTTAATATAAGTGGATACAGGGATAATTCGTAATCTTTTCTTTTTTTCATTGTTTCATAGTTAAATTATTAACTGAGTATAAGAAATTCAATACAACTTTTCAAATAAAATATATTTTGTATACTGAAACCTTAAAAGTATAAATTATTTATGCTTACCAAGAGGGAGTTTAGGTACTTGTTGCTACTTGCTTGTTACTGGGCATATTTTTTTATCCTTAATTAAATCGTATGGCTTTTATTTTATGCCATTTACTTTTCCCGGCCTGTCAGAATTTCTTCCAGCCTCTTTCGTTTCACGTAGTTTTCAAAACGGAACGATTGCGCGAGTGCTGTCAGTTCTTCATCTGACAAACCTTTAAACAAATTACAATATTCAGGCACAAGCGCTTCAGCTATCAGAATATGCCTTACCAGCAGGTTTATTTCGCCTTGCTGGCCTCTTGGATAGGGATTATATTCGGAGAATTCGTTTTTAAACAGTTCTTCCAATGGCTCCATTACCTGTCTGATATTTTTATCAGTCGATCCCCAGGCATCGGCTCCGAGAGAATCTTTTTTTAAAAGGAATGCTGAGACCAGTTTCATATAAGGCGTGTTTTCGTTTTGGTGCATAATGGCTTGCAGACCCATATCCTTATACAGCCATATACACCAGCTAACTTTATATTTGTTGTAATAGGCCAGTTGATCTTTCAGAACCTGGTACCGCATTTCATCTTTTTCAGGATCACCGGTATAAACAGGGCCGAACTCACCCACCCACAGCGGAACATGGCGGGAAAACATAAATTCACTTTTCTTCAGGAACTCATGTTCAAGGGTATTCCTATCAAAATATCGGCCGAAGGTATAGCCGGGATAATCACCACCGAAAATAAACCCGGGCACAGCATAATCGTGATTGGTATAAACCACATTATCCCATACTTCGGTGAACTTACTGAAATCAGTTGCATACCCATCGCCTTCAAGGAACAGGATATGATTCGGGTCGATCTTTCTCATAGTATCGCGCAGGCGTTTGTAATATGGAAAAACTTTTTCACCTGTCGGATCGGCCGGTTCGTTAATCAAATCGTAGCCTGCCACCCACGGCTGATTCTTATAGCGTTCGGCTATAACTTCCCACAGGTGTAATGCCCGGTCCTGAAAAACCTTATGCTTCCAGAATAATGCTTTATGCGTGGGATTGTCGCTATGCCAGTGCTGGTTTTGAAATCCCGGCAACGCATGCAGGTCGATGATGGTATAAATCTGATGCTTTGCGCATAATGCTATTACCCTGTCGAGGGGTTCAAATGCCTCTTCCTTAATGACCCTCGGATTCATATCATCTTCGAAAAGGTGGTAGTTGATAGGTATTCGAACCAGGTTCAGTCCCAGATTGTGTATGTATTCTGCATCGGGTTCAGTGAAATAACTTTCGAGAAAAGTATCGAAGAAAAGATTGTATTTCTTTTCTCCCAGCACTTTCAGCAGCCCTTCGCGCATGGTTTCTTCATTAGCAGGATAGCCGTCAATGAAATTTTCCATATGAAGCATTCCCCCCAGTCCAAAACCCCGCAAATAAACCGTATCGCCTGCCAGGTTCACGATTTGATCGTCCGAAACCTGAAGCCAGTTTTCATTTGTTAAACTCTTTTCAATTTGACGTTTTTCGGAGCAGGCAGACAACAACACTATAACAGTGAAAGCTACTAACAGTAATAAATTTGTTCGTCTCATTATTGTTTAGGTCTAAAATGTTAAGATTAAATTTATTTATATGGTCAGTTTTTAAATGTTGGACAGCATTCCCGGCATTTGTGTTCTTGCTGACGTATATTATATTTACTTGTCGTAGCATACAAATTACACGTAATTGCAAATAGTATTCAAACAAAAACAGGGGACCAATTAATCAATAGATTAAATAGTCTCTGGTTTAAATCTTTTATGTTTTATGTGTATAAACTACTCAGTTTGTATAATCATTTTTCGACTCGCTGAGAAGCTGCCAGTATTAAGTGTATAAAAGTAAACCCCTTTGGAAAGGTTTTGGGCTTTAAATTCTACCGTATGTTTACCGGCACTATATTCCTTCCCGGCAAGTTCTGCGATTTCTTCGCCGAGTAAAGAATACAC
>CAYMQP010000381.1:0-416 GCA_964392505.1 uncultured Bacteroidales bacterium | reverse complement strand
GATTGGGATAGTTTTGTCCTAGGGTGTAATGGTTAGCTGCATCTACTACATCATCCAATGCAGTATAAAACCTGGTTGTCGTGTCAGGAACACAAACGAATTCGGCGGTTTCTCCTTTATTCCCGGGAGGATAGCGAAAAGCCGAAATACATATTTTATCAAGCTTGGCTCCTTCTTTACGATAGGCAAATGATAGGGTATGCTCACCTGCTGTCAGGTTAAATTTGGTTAATTCCTTCCATTCCCACCCATCGGTCGTAAATCCGTAAATTTTTGAAAAATTTCCATCGTCGAGTTTCATCCAGTATGAATCGTTATCAGTCGTTGGGCAATCAATGCGGCCAAACAGATAAAACAATGTATCTGTATACACGGTAAAAGGAAATGAAATGGCAGCTTCAGTATCGGTTGGAGCA
>CAYMQP010000380.1:2675-3577 GCA_964392505.1 uncultured Bacteroidales bacterium | reverse complement strand
AGGTATCTGAGCCTCGTGAAATTTTTTGATATTTGCTGCTGCGAGCTCGATAGCTTCTTTTAAATCCTTGCTGATCAGTGCTTCAGCTTCTGATTTTTCTGCATTAGTAATCATGAAACTGAGAAGTTCTGCTTTATCAAACCTCCGCGTAAGCTCGCTTACAGCCTTATCGCCTTCATTCCTGACACAAAGTAGTGTCTCTTTTACTACCTCATCAATACTTTCATCATCGATTACCGGACGAGCCAGAAGCGAATTCCAATCGCCTTTATCGGGATATCGATATATATTCATTGTTATTTTAACTTATTTGTTTTTATTAATTCTCAAATATCGCAATTTGAATTAGATTCGGTTATGCCAAGTAGTTAATAAAATGATGTATCGACCATTATAATTTTAAAAAACCAGTTTTTCAATTGGTATAACAAGTATACCTTCAGCTCCGTTTTCTTTCAGTTTACCAATGATATTCCAGAATTCTTTCTCGTTGACAACTGAATGCAGCGAGCTCCAGCCCTTCTCGTAAAGGGGCATAATAGTCGGGCTTTTCATGCCAGGTAAGATTTCTATAATCTTATCAAGCTTATTGATAGGTGCATTAAGCAGTATATATTTATTCCCTGTTGAACGCTGTACCGTGTCGATCCGAAAAACCAGATTATCCAATGTTTTTCTTTTCTCATCACGCAATGCGGGATTAGCAATTATTACTGCTTCGGAACGACACACAACTTCAACTTCTTTTAAACGGTTACTGATTAATGTACTTCCACTGCTTACGATATCAAAAACCGAATCGGCCAATCCTATACTGGGGGCAATCTCTACTGAACCACTAATTTCTTCGATGGTGGCATTGATACCTTTTTCATTTAGAAATTTACTTAATATTTTCGGGT
>CAYMQP010000380.1:0-2665 GCA_964392505.1 uncultured Bacteroidales bacterium | reverse complement strand
GATAGGAAGTGGCGATGCGTTTTCCCCTAAACCAGTTGATATCAGAATAGACATCATCCTGAGGAATGGCAAGTGATAAACGGCAACGTGCGAAACCCAACCGTTTTACAATTGTAACATTCTTTTGCCTTTCGAGCACTTCATTCTCACCAACTATACCAATATCAGCTACACCATCCAAAACATACTGGGGAATATCATCATCGCGAAGGTAAAGAACCTCAACCGGGAAATCGTCGGAAACCGAAATCAATTTTCGTTTTCCCTGGATAAGTTTAATATCACACTCAGCTATCAAACTAAGCGAATTTTTACTTAATCTACCCGATTTCTGTATTGCTATTTTTAGTACTTCCATTTTCGATTTCGATTAAAAAAAAAGGTTTGCAGTAAATGCAAACCTTTTAAATAATATTCTGGTTAAATCGCATACTGCACCTGCTATCGCTAAACGATATAATGATGATGCAGAAGTATGCTGTTTGTTGTCATTTGAATTCTTGAAATGCTATATTTCGGATGCAAAAATAGAAATTATTTTTATTATCACAATTCTTTCTTCATAAAACACACAGTAAAAGGAAGATGATCAAATTTTCTGTTTCCTTGTACCATATAACCCATTTTTTTATACCAGTCTTTTAAAAATTCATGCTCATCGATGATGGCAATCGAAGCAATTTGTCCGCCCGATTCTTTAATTCTTTTTTCTGCAAATTGCATAATTTCTCTGCCAATGCCCCTATGACGGTACTCAGGAATAACGGCTAACTTCTCAATAAAAAATACTCCGGGTTCGTTCATAGATTTTTCAATGGCTACAAAGCCTACTGCATGATGCTGATAAAAAACCAAGAAAAATTCACGAATATCCGTTTGTAAGTTATTCATTTTTACAGCATCGATAAAAGCAGGATTGGTTGGACAATTCTGGCGAGTAAGACCAAATTGATCAGCAACGGTAATGAAGGCATCCTGAATTATTCTCATACTCCGGTCAAGATCAGAAGGAGAAACGACGGATTTAAATTCAATCATATAATTTAGGTGCTGAAGATGAAATATTTACCCTAATTCGTGAACCTTCTTATTGTTTTTCGATTTCAGTATTTCTTCCATGAGGCCATCAATCGATTTCTTCATGCTTTCAAATCCTTTTGTGTCTTCAAAAGTTATATTATCCTGACCTCTTTTATCGAGTTGATCGAAAACATAGCCGATAGTAAGCTTTTGAATATCCTGGGCTGGTTGATATGCATTCTCCTTAACACTTTTAGTAACTGTTTCCGATATTATATTCGCTTCGAGTAATTCATATAAAATATCCCGAACCAGTCGAACCGACATACCAAATTTGTTTGCCAGATTCTCGGCAGTTTCTGGAGGTTCGCCATTTTTAAAGTTCATAATGACTTCCCTCAAAATAATGATGGTCACGGTTCGCTTCATATGATTGCTTATACTGAACGATTCCGATTCCGCCTCGTAATGTTCAACATTCTGATTGGCAAAAGCCACTTCGGCACCAAACAGCACAATTAGCCAGCTTAACTGCATCCAGATTAAAAATAAGGGCAATGCGGCAAAACTACCGTATATTGCACCATAACCGGTAAGCATGCTCTGAAAATAGAAATAACCCCATTGCAAAAACTGGAACATGGTCCCCGCAATAATACCCCCTATAAGCGCCGATTTAAATTCTACTTTGGTATTCGGCATTATTATATACAACAGAGTGAAAACAAGCCAGATAAGTATATAGGGAATAAGACTAACAAAAAAACCTAATATGGGTCCGATATATTCCAGTAAAGGAAAAACACGGCTACCACTTTGTAATTGCTCCGAAAGAAAAATGGTAGTACTACTCGAAACAAATAGTAGCACGGGCGTAATAACGACCAGTGAAATATAATCGCTCATTTTTCGTGAAATAACTCGCGATTTTTTAATCTGCCATATGTCGTTAAATGAGCTTTCTATATTTCCAAGAAGTTTCATAACCGACCAGAGCAGAACCACTATACCAACACCAGCAATAATTCCACCTTTGATATGTGAGAGGTAACGATCGACAAATGTAAGTATCCACTCAAGCACTTTTTCCTGTCCGGAAAAACTCTTAAGCAGTTCATCTTTAATAAAACTTTCAAAACCAAAACCTTTGGCAATACCAAATACCATAGCAACTATAGGAACAATTGAAAGTATCGAATAGTATGTTAATGCCGATGCCCTTAATTGCACACGATCTTCCGAAAAGCCTTTAAAGGCAAGCCTGAATATCTTAATCTGCCTTATAAGAAAAAGGGTTCGGCGCGAATAATTTCGCAGTGGTTTGCGAAGAATATCTCCAGAAAAAAGCTCTTTAATCTTAGATTTCATGGCACATAGTATTGCAGAAATGTTTATAAATATATTATTTTACGAGCAATACTTCATCGAGTTTCTGCTACTTTTACTTACAATCAAGTCTTTATTGAGTCTGCTATGTCTGAAATTGTTGACTTATCGGGGAAAAAATTACTTGTCGTCGAAGACGATGAGATGAATTTTATTTACCTGACACAGATTTTTAAACTGACAAAAGGTGAAATTACCCGGGCAAAAAATGGTCATGAAGCATTGGATTATGCGAAAAACAATAAGTACGATCTTATTC
>CAYMQP010000379.1:0-3595 GCA_964392505.1 uncultured Bacteroidales bacterium | reverse complement strand
ATAATCGTTCTGCCCTATGGAATAATGATTCTGCTCTATGGAATATTCATTCTGCCCTATGGAATAATCATTCTGCTCTATGGAATAATCGTTCTGCCCTATGGAATAATGATTCTGCTCTATGGAATATTCATTCTGCTCTATAGAATTATCATGCTGCGGTATGGAATTATGATACTGCTTTAAGGAATTATCATTCTGCGGTATGGAATTATCCTTCTGCTCTACGGAATTTTGGTTCTGCTCTCAAGAATTATCGTTCTGCGCTATGGAATTGTTGTTCTGATTAAATTAAGTAACTAGAAAAAGTTACCTGGATGGGGCTAAATCTGCATTACAACAAGAAATCGTTTTTGGACAATATAAGTAACAAAAAAGTTACTAAATACTTGCATAAAAGTAACAAAATAGTTACTTTTGCCGTACTAAAATTAGTTCTTTGAAATCATGAAATTTTCCGAGCTTAAAAAGAAGATTGAGGGAGACGGATGGTATTTATATAGAACAAAAAAACATCATATCTACCGACATCCCAAGAAACCCGGGCAGCTTACAATCTCTAAAAATCTGAGTAAAGAGGTGCCTGCAGGAACATTAAAGCAAATTTTAAAAGCAGCAGGGTTAAAGTAAAACCTGCTGCTTAAAAAAAACTTTATATAAACCTAAACTTGTATTATGAAAACTCTCACAGTAATTATCGAAAAAGGGGACAGCGGTAATTATGGAGCTTTTGTCCCTAAGCTTCCAGGTTGTATCTCGGAAGGTGATACTATCGATGAAGTAAAGGTAAATATCAAAGATGCCATTGCTGAACATCTAGAGGCATTATATGATTTTAGCGAAGTGCCTAAAGGAATTGACATTGATAGTTTAAAATTTGAATTTAAACTCGATTTACCATCATTTTCAAAAGCTTTTGCGTGGATTAATATTAGTGCATTGGCAGAAATTGCCGGCTTGAATAAAAGTCTTGTAAGGCAATATACATCCGGTACAAAGTATCCAAGCGAAAAACAAGTTGGAGTATTGCAGCATGCTTTACATCAGCTAGCAAATGACTTAAACAGAGTTCAATTAATTTAATATCAAAGATTAATAAAGCCACCTTTGAGTGGCTTTTTTATTCAATAATAATCAACAAGAATCAACATTTTAAGACTTAACATTTTCCCTAATCCTCAACACCGGAAACAGCAATATAAGAAGCATCGAGGTAATACTCAGCGCATACCCCGGATTCAATACATCAGCCGAAAACCCGATCAGGAAGCTTAAACATGCCCCAATTACCGAGTTTAGCTGCGATTCGGCCGAAAGGACAGAAGCAAGTATGCTTTCATTAAAATTATCGGCTATAACCGACACACCTGCCGGTCGCCGCAGATTCTCGATGGCCAGTATGCTTATAAAAAGGATTATGGCAATACCAATCAACTTGTATTGATAGAATATTCCTGCCCCCAAACCGGCGAGTAAACCTGCCAGTAAAAGGAAATTCAGGTAGCGGTATGTCGATTTGAATAACGCATTAATACTTCCTGTATAGCGCGAGGCGGCAGCTGTTATAAAATACAGAACAAAATATACCAGACCGATAAGCACCGTTTCATTTTCGTTGGTGGTTATATGGGTCGAAAAAATCAGGGGTAAGC
This sequence comes from uncultured Bacteroidales bacterium, assembly GCA_964392505.1. GTDB lineage: Bacteria > Bacteroidota > Bacteroidia > Bacteroidales > UBA10428 > UBA10428. Next base: position 1,943 of record CAYMQP010000379.1, on the reverse strand, counting down.
TAAGCGCCAGGGTACTAATTAGTATTTGCAGGTAATCTTTTGCCGCATTATAGTAACCGCTATGCGAAGCCACATTGAATGCGAGCCGCAAATTTGAGAATTTTTTAAGTGCCTGAATCGACTCGCCAATTACCCGTGAAAAATCGTTACGCAGGTTATGTTTGCCGGTTTGTATATTTCCTGTTCCTTCCAGGTATCCCGGATAGGTAGCAAGTAAGATAAATCCTAGTGTATAGGGTATTAGCGAAAAAAGAAAGATGATGTTATAATCTTTACTGAAAAGAACAATAGCGGCTGCCAGCAGCGACGATATGGCCGAACCGGTTTGCGACCAGGAGCGTGTATGTCCGTAATAAGCTACTTTCTGGTCCTGCCATCCATTCCGTTTTAAGTATTCGAAGATCATGGCCTTATGGGTACCGGTTCGGAATGCATCGCCCATGGCAAAAAGTACACTGGGTATTATTAACCAGGTAAAAGTATCGGCCAGATAATATGTAACAAACGAGACCATATAAAAGCTATAGGCTACCAGCATGGTGCCCCTGCGGCCCAGGGCATCGGCAGCCACGCCGCTGGGAATTTCAAAAATGCTGCGCAGGATAAACCGGATGGAATAAAGCGTGCCGATCTGGGTAAAGCTCAATCCTTTATCGCGGAGAAAGATCAGCAGCAGGAAAGGCTCAAAAAAGCGCTGGTTCTTTAAAAACCCGTAAAAACAGAATTTATAATACTGCCAGTCTTTTCGGAAGGTTGTTTTCATTACAGGAATGAAACCATTAGAATAACCATTTTAAATTAATATACAAGCCGGTATCGCCATCACGTTTATCGATTGCATATCCGTTATTAATAGCGATGACAAAATTTTCGTTTATAGCAATATGAAATCCGGCTCCATAGCTAATATGCGGCTTTTCCTTCTCACCCGGGAAAAGATACAGATATTCATCGGGCACCTGGCTGATATCAATTGCATATTTTCCCGTAACCATCCCGAAATCGAGAAATGTATTCAGGGCCAGGTAAACATTTTGGCTGAAAACTACCGTTTTCACAAATTTCCAGCGAAATTCAAAATTCCCGTAAAAATAATCTTCTCCCACCACGCGATTACGAAGTACACCCCGCACTGTTTTGGATCCGCCCAACCCATCGCGATCTTTTGCCAGGCCTCCGTTAAAAACTAATGGAAGCATATACGTGGGTAAAGTGCCCCAGAGTTTTCCCTGATAGGCCAGGCGGTACACGAACGAAAGCCGGTCGGGTACAATAGTAAAATATTGTCGGTGCGTAAGGTTTATCTTTCCAAATCCATAATCATTGTTGCTCAGAAAACCGGGAGCATAGAAGAGTATTACCTCGGTCCAGATACCTTTCATGGGATTGGGTTCGTTATCGCGTGTATCATACATTAATCCACACTTGAACAATGTATTACTACCACCTTTAACTTGATCGTCCGGTATAATATTCCACTGGTAGGCATATTGCCCATACAATCCTCCTCCGACATAGGGTAATTTCTCCGATTCTTTCTTTCCCTTATTCAGGCGATCGATGTCGATGGTATCGGTTTTAATATTGTAATAGGTGATTCCGGCAAGCCATTTAGCCTTATTGCTAAAAAAACGTCCCTGGAAATCGGATCGCAGCCTGAGCATTTTTCGCTCCTGCCTGAAATATTGCCTCGAAATATATATACTATCGGGTTCCGAATCGTCTTCGAAACGCGCGTTATAATACGACTGGTTGTAACCGTTATATCCGTAAAAATCGAGGGCGCGTTCGGTAAGGTAACTGGCTTCCACAATGGTTCTCACCTTAGGTATCAATACCCGGGAGTCGAAATCAAACTCAAAAGTCTGACTCCTTTTCGTAGTATTCGAATATTCAAAGTAGTAGTAATAGTCGTAAAAAGGATATTGGGAACCATCGCCATA
>CAYMQP010000378.1:439-3604 GCA_964392505.1 uncultured Bacteroidales bacterium | reverse complement strand
GAGCTGAATCGTAAAGCGGAATCGACATCATTTCGCCGTAATTATTAGCAATAAGGGCGGGTAGGGGATATACCGGATCAAATATGCTGTGGGGAATTTTAGCTACATTTCCGGCAACCATAAGCACGGCGATGGTTTCGCCAAACGCGCGGGAAATACCAAGTCCGAATGCAGAAATAATTCCCGGCTTGGCTTTTCGAACTATAACATGTTTTATGACTTCCCATCGGGTGGCACCAAGCGATAAAGTAGCCTCTGTTAATTCAATAGGAATGGTCCGGAAAATTTCAATCAGGATATTCAGTATAAAGGGGATAATCATCACAGCCAGTACAATACCACCTGTAATGAGTGTATATCCTGTTGTCTGAATATTAAAGTATGGTGCAACAACATCCGAAATAAGCGGCACAATAACAAGAATTCCCCATACGCCATAGACAACCGATGGAATTCCGGCCAGTATATCGACAACAGGTTGCATGGTTCGCACGAGTCTATTACCTGCATATTGTGTGAGATAAATAGCTGTTAAAAGGCAAATTGGGCCGGCTATTATAACCGAAAGAATAGTAATACTGATAGAACCGAGTAAAAACGAAAGAAAACCGAAGTTGCCTTTATTGGGTTCCCATGCAGAAGTGAATAATAGTTTTATTACAGACTGTTCCTGCAGTATTGCCGATGATTTATAACCAAGAATAACCAGCATGACAATAGGAGTCAATAGTACAAACGAGAGGGTCACAATCATGATGATTGTGTTATAATTATCGAGAATTTTCCGGTTGATTCTCCTGAATTCCATATGATATGCCGTTATTTCATCAGAACTTATTTGTGTATCGTAGCTTATCTGTCAGGTTTATTTTTTGTTTTCTATACCAATTTTTATGCGTTCGTTTTTCAAAGTACCCTCGTCGAGCTGAACATATCCTGCACCTGCAATTAATTTTTGACCTTCAGTTAAAACATACCTAAGAAAACTAATTACAACCTCATTTTCGGGTGTGCCTTTCGATATAAGATAAAGATTGCGGGCCGGAGGCGAGGGATAGCGCCTATCCTTAATAGCAGCTACAACAATGTCCATCGACTGATAAAAATTTTCTTCAGCTTCGATAATCCGGTTTTCGTTCTTATCTATCGGAATTATGGCAAGTCCTTTTGCTAACTGTTTAGTTTTAAGCTCATAGATATAAATGAGATTATTATAACCTACTCCATATTTATCTTTTTTCACCGCATCGGCAATACCCGGATCGCCATATACACCGATACCTTTCAGATCTTCCTGCTCCTTACCGAAATAGTTAGCCCACATTGCAGCTGCCCCGCAAGCATCGGAGCGTGTATATACATTTATTTTATCAATCGACTCAATACCTTCAAAATCGTTCCATGCTATTTGTTTGTCGGTTGTAAATAATTTAAGGAACTGATTGCGTGTCAGACCTTTTGCCTGAATTTCACTAAGTACTCGATTTTCTGCATTAATGGTTGGAAATACGGCATCTTTGGCAACAGCTAATTTCCAGGCACCTTTTGTGGTCTCTTCACTGCTTACTTCCCTTGAGAACATAGCCAGATCGACCATTCCCGAAAGCACATCGGCCATGCCTTTACCGGCACCTCCTGCACTAATATCGATATTTACTTTTGGATATAATTTCCGGTATTCTTCGGCCCATGTTACGGTGAGCGGATAAAGTGCAAAAGCTCCTGATATACTGATATTGCCTTTAATTGCTTCTCCTGTTATTTCACTTTCGGATCTTGTTTCGGCAAACTTACATCCTAAGAAAAATTTACATGTAATTACTATGATTAGAATAACCCGTGTCTTATATAAAAAATTTTTTATATTCATTAGGTAGTTCATTTGGATACTATTATACTATTTGCCCCAGGTTAAGTTGAGACACTAATTACTTTAATTAATTAACTTTCTCTGCTTGCTATGGATGTGTAATATCAGCCCGTATAAAGGTCTGCATAATGTGCCGGTGTAGTAGCAACTATTTTAGTATGAATTTCTATTCCGGCTTTTTGAAAGAGTATTCCCATCATACTGGAATCTATAGCTCTTTTCAAACAGTCTTCAAGAACTTCGGGTTTGGCATTGCTTGTTACTTTACATTCCAACTTAATAGCAAAATTGGGATGATATGCTTTCAACATTTCAATTTCGACATCGGTAACAAGGTTATGCAATACGATTGAATAGTGGGCAGTATGCTTCTTGAATTCTGCAGTTACACATCCGGTAAATCCCATAAGAACGAGATCCAGACAATTTAGTTCATAATTGTCTTCCCGACTTAGCGGATCGGTGACAGCAATATTCAGGTATTTACTATTGTTGAGGACGTAGTGGTTCTCAGTAATCCATTTTGCAGTAGTTTTCATGATCGTTCCTCCATTTTTTAACAAAATTAGAGCATCATTCTCTGGAGGAAATCCGATTAAACACCTAAAATTTTTGGTAAGTATTTATGCGTAGAGGGTTCTGATCGGGGGATTATTAATTAACAAAATGTAAATTATATTTATGTAAATTATTAATTCTGACACTGAGGTAGAGAGCATAATTTGTTCATTAACTCAATTAACTCATTTCACCAAATTAAATCTCAATAACTCCATTCTTAATGGCATAAATTACCAGACTGGCTGTATTTCTCGATCCGGTTTTCAGTAACAAATTTTCGCGGTGTTTATCAACGGTTCGCTTGCTTAAAAACAACTGGTCGGCAATTTCCTGGTTCGAAAGTCCTTTGCAGATATGGTAAAGTATTTCAATTTCACGCTCAGTCAGATCAGTTCCCTGACGCATAATCTTTTTCCTATTAATGTTTTTAATAAGTCCGTCAAGAATTTCCTGTGAGAAATAACTTTTACCTTCATAAACCTCATTTATAGCCTGTTGCACCTGGTCGAAACTCGAATTTTTCAACAGGAATCCTTTGGCTCCTGCCTCAATCATCTGGGTATAATAACTTTCCTCGGCATACATCGAAAGGGCAATAATTTTCAATTCAGGCATCAGCTCGAGAGCTTTTTGACTAGCCTTTATTCCATTGAGTATGGGCATCTCAATATCAATGAGTACAAGATCGGGTTTTACCTGTTCCAAGTTATCTATAAACTCCTTACCATTCTCTG
>CAYMQP010000378.1:0-429 GCA_964392505.1 uncultured Bacteroidales bacterium | reverse complement strand
CTTCATGGATTTCACCGACAAAAGATACTTTTGAGAGTAAAAGTCGTAAGCCCTCACGAAATAAATTATGATCATCGACCAAGTAAATTCGAAGCTTATTGTTCATACGGGTATAATAATTTTCAGGTTAAAACCTTCTTCAGGATGACTAAAGATATCAATATCTCCGTTCAGCGACTTAATGCGGGAACGAATATTTGATAAGCCCATTCCTGAAGATTGGGTCTCGGTGGTTTCAACATCGAAACCAATACCATTATCGGCATAAATCAATTCCAATTCGTTATTCCTATGAAAAAGGTTTATATCAATTTTCGAAGCAGAAGCATGTTTAATAGTATTGGCGATAAGTTCGCAAATAATACGGTAAAGGATGATTTCGGTATTATAGTCGAATCGTTTTCCTTCGATATTCGAGCTAAGGTGGAT
>CAYMQP010000377.1:0-3613 GCA_964392505.1 uncultured Bacteroidales bacterium | reverse complement strand
ACCAATATGAGCCTGGGAGGGTATGCCATGGAGGATGATCCGATGGTCGATGCTGTTGAAACTGCCATTGGTTTAGGTGTTACGTATTGTATTGCTGCGGGTAATGATGGTCATAGTTATGCAGGTAATATAGGATCTCCCGGAACAAGTCCTTCAGCTATAACCGTAGGCGCTGTTAATAAAAATGATACTATTGCAGCATTCTCCAGTGCCGGACCAACCGAGTTCACTTATATTCTCAAACCTGATATTCTCGCTCCAGGAGTAAATATAAATTCAACAATACCGGGTGGTGAATACGAATTGTTTGACGGCACCTCTATGGCTACACCTCATATAACAGGAGTATGTGCACTTCTGAAGCGTTTGCATCCCGATTGGGGACCAGAGGAGTTAAAAGCAGCCATTATGTTAACGGGCCACGATATAGGAATCGAAAAAATTGTACAAGGTTCAGGTGTTGTCAATGCATACAGGGCTGCCATTACGAATACCCTGATCAATAAGCCTACCTTGCATTTCGGACTGGACACATTAGGCGATGACCAGGTGTGGATACAAACCGATTCACTGATAATTAAGAACATTTCCGGTGAAATACAAGATTATACTTTAGAAACCGGAGCATTAAAACAGGGTATTACCCTTACAATCAGTCAGGATAACTTCACACTTGATCCTGGTGAAGAAATTACTATTATCGTAACCATTGAAGTGGATAATGCTGTACTCGAAACACCTGAAATCAATAATTCTATTATGCATAATGGTGATATTACCCTGCAAAACAATGATCAATCGTTTCATATCACCTGGGCCTTCATTCGATCAATTATTTTGAACTTAACAATGCAGGGAGATGTCTGGAATATTTTCATCTTCAATGCGGATGAGTTATACTGGGAAGATGATATGGATCAATATGGAAATATATTTGTCAAACCGGGTGAATATTATATAATAGTTGAATTCTATAAATTACTTCCAACTTATAATTTAGTAGTTCCAATTGATACTTTTTATAATTATTTTACCCGGAATACAGTAATTAAAAAAATCAATATTAAAACAAATTTCCAACTTGTTATTGATGAAGCTGAAGCAACGAATAAAATTATTTTTTCGACGGAAGATGAGAATGGAAACCATTACTCGAACAGGCTTTCAAAATCACGGAGTTATTGTATTGCTTTTGGCGATTCGGTTTTATATGATACAAGAAAATTTACAGAGAGTGAACTTGAAATCTCGTTTCATTTATCAAGTGGAAGAATCAATCGTGGCCTTGACAAAATATGTATTTCTACAGTTAATAATAACGTGGTAACGAATGAGAGCGATTTTTTATTTATGGATACACTTTACCTATCCGAATTACCTGAAGGGGCCCGTGCTATTCTTGGCGAAACAAGAAGAAACACACTTAATGGATATCATTTCTGTTTCAATAATGCAGGTCCATTTGTCGAACCAACCGGCGACATGACCCTCTCCGGTGATGCATCAAGCTATGAAACAATCTACGTTGAAGAACCCTGCCAGAATTGCAACCATATGTGGTGGCCCAAACTTTTCTACAAAACAAGTCGCATAACCGATGGATCTTTTACATCTTATGATCCCTATGAGATTAATATGCCGTATTTTGCTGTTTCGATGCCACCCGGCGAAAGTCCTCCCGAAGATTTTTATTACTATTTTACTATAAAACGAGGGAGTGAATTTTATACTCCGCCTTTACAATATATAAACAACCGGTTTATTTTTGGTCAGGGAGATACACCGGGTGCTGTTGGTATTGAACCGGGCGATACTATAACTTATTCGACAGGGCCCTGGACTCCACTGATACAATCTCAGAATAACAGTGAACCATACGGATGGTATGGAGATAAGTCTATAGATATGTATTTCGGCAGCATGACAGGTGGATATAATGAATTTGAAATTGGTTTTGAGGTTACCGGTAATTGTACGCTATATAACGATCAGGGTACAATTATTGATACTTTTTCTTATCCTCATATTTATAGTGATCAGGAACCCGGCAGATACCATGCCAATGCCCGTATACGTAAAGATTCTCCCATATACGGTTTATCTGTGAATAATACTGTCGATACCTGGTTCGACCTGCAATTGGAGGATGCTGATCCTCCTACCCTTGTGGCACTCCATGTGCTTGATCCTGAAGGAAACCAGACCCACGTTATTAAAAAGAACGACCCTGCCACATTACTGTTTACAGCCTCCGATGAGGAATATTGCGATAATTTTAAACCGGGAGCCCTTCCGGTAGTGTTCGATTCCGTGGAGGTGTATGCTAAAAAACATTCGGAAACCGAATGGATACCCTTGGATGTGGACTCAATGGGATATGATTCAAGGGACGGGCTTACCTGTCAAAGTACTATAACCGATACGGATTACGATACAACCCATATCGATGTTAAAATTTCCTGTGTTGATGATGCCGGAAATCGGACCGAAACCATAATATCACCGGTGTTCTTTGTAAAAAATATCCAGGTTCCAATAGCCGTTGACGACAGTTATACAATAACAACCGGAGATTTCTTTACACCTGAACAGCCTATTACAGTAAACGATATCGATCCTTTCGGCGAATCGGAAGATCTGAAAGCCGAATTGGTATCCAGCGTTACCTATGGCAATTTAACCTACTTTTGGCCTTTAACAGGTACTTTTCTGTATCGCGCTCCTTTCGATTTCACGGGGATCGATGCATTCACCTATCGCGTTAAAAACGAACAATATACCTCGGATATAGCCACCGTAACCCTGAATATTATACCCGATGCTGTACCTGAAATTATTAAGCAAGAAACAAACAACCAGGTATGGATTTATCCTAATCCTGCTAATGAATTATTGAATATTAGCTTCAACCTGGAAATAGCTGATGAAATCAATATTACGGTATATGATATAACCGGTACAAAACTGGTGAATATATATAAAGGTTTACTGGATGAAGGAAAACATAACATAACTTGGGATTTAACTGATAGTGAACAAAAGCGACTCTATCCCGGAATGTACATTATCTCATTTCAGCGCGAAAAATATAGTGAAATGTACAAAGTAGTTATAGAATAATTTCGATCTATTAAAAGTAAATTATAATAAACTCCCCGGATTAATGAAAAATTCCGGGGAGTTATTTTTTATGGTTTAGTTTGTAAGACTAAACAACCTGGATATACTACAAGTTATTCCAAGAAGAGTTCCCAGCTGAGTACCATAAAAATATTGATAGCAGGGTATATCAACAAGCAGTGAAAGGTTCCATTTTTCGTTTATACCATAGTTGATTTGAGGCGATATAAGAAACAGGGTGCCGCCTGTCGATTCGCGGGTACAACACCCTCGCTTATCGCGTGCCCTGGTTTCGTTCCTTACTTGCATAATAACTGTCCAGTCGCCTTTAATACGCGGCGACATCAGATGCTTTGAAAAATAAAAAGAAGTGAAAACCGCGGTTCCGGAATGATATTCGTGTTTATTGGGAAAGTTAGCTTCGATACGGTTGGTAGCAAATAAGCGTAATCCCTTTTCGGAGTTTTCTTTTACAAAAAACGACTGAATCAGA
>CAYMQP010000376.1:0-3623 GCA_964392505.1 uncultured Bacteroidales bacterium | reverse complement strand
GTTGCAGCCTACTCCGGTATGAACCGGATATTGGATAATTGTAATTGCCTTTCCGAAACGTTCTCTAGCTGATTCAATAGTTTTTTCGAAATTGGCTTTTTCGTTATCGAGCTGATTAACTGCAATAAGCATCGGTTTGTTGGCTTTAGCCAGGTATCTGTTGTGAATTTCGGCACCTACTTCTACACCATTCTGAGCATTCAAAACCATAACAGCCATATCGGCTGCCGATATGGAAGTTGCCAAACCCCCTATAAAATCATCAAGTCCGGGAACATCAAGTATATTAATTTTTTTATGGTTATATTCTGTGGAAAGTAAGGAAGAAAATACCGAGTTTTCATTATCATGTTCAATTTCGTGATAATCCGAAGTTGTATTCTTATTATCGATATCGCCACGACGATCGATAGTTTTTCCTTCAAAAAGCATCGCTTCGACAAGAGTGGTTTTACCTGAACCAGAATTTCCGGTAAGTACTATATTTTTAATCTGATCGGTTGTATATGATTTCATGTTATAGTATATTTTTTAATTTTTTCTTCTGATAATGTCTCTCCACAAATAGTATTTTTTCCGGCAGGTTGCAAAAGTAAAATAATTTTTTTATCCCATCGAATTAAGGAAGTGATTTTTACCTTCTTATTCGATTTAAATTGATAAGATACGGCAAACGATTTAAAACTTATATAATAAATAAGCAATCTAGTTGAAGGAGAAAGTGACCATCGCCTATATAAGGCTTAAATTGATTAATTCAGAAAAATAGGTCGATTGATATCAACCACCAATAGCTGTCATGGAACGATTCATCGCATACTCGTCCGATTCTCCGGTTTGAATAATAGGATTATTACCTCCATGCTGGAATTTTTTTTTCTGAACAGCCTTATGAATTATTTCTTTTAACTTCTCCCTGACGGGTATGAAAGCCCGAAGGTCATACTCTTTCGTATCAAACAAACAGTTTTTAAACTTTCCATCGGCTGTTACTCGTAATCGGTTACAATATTCACAAAACGGATGTGAAACCGTAGCAATTATACCAAAGCGTCCTGGAGCATTTTTGACCCGAAACAAATTGGCCGTTTTTGAAGCATCGTTTTCTAATCTTTCTATACTATATTTTGACGTAATTTGCTTAATAATTTCCCCTCGGGTATAACTTTTTGTAAGTTCCCACGCATTATCTCGAAAGGGCATGAACTCAATGAAGCGCACTTCAACTGGATAATCGAGAGTTAGTTTAATGAAATCCGGTATTTCATCATGATTTATTCCCCGAAGCAGTACCATATTGAGTTTAAGGGGAATATTATTCGAAAGTAATAGATTGATATTCTGTACTACTTTAGTGAAAGCATTGTGCCGTGTAATGGAAACAAAACGTTCGTTTTGTAAAGTATCTAAGCTGATATTAACCGACATAAATTTATCACTAATTAAATCGATATACCTGTGAAGCATCATCCCGTTTGTTGTCAGGTAAAGTGGAATATTATATTTAGAAATGCGATTCACTATTTCCGGAAAATCTTTTCGAGCCAACGGTTCACCTCCGGTAATCCGAATTTTATTTATTCCCATAGAAACAAAAACATCGCATAAAAGATCAATTTCATCAATAGTAAGAAGATTATTTGAAGGTCTGAAAAAAGGATTAACAGGCATGCAGTAACAACATTTCAAATTACATCTGTCGGTAATTGAGAGTCGAAGGTAATTATGTGTGCGCCCATAACTATCCTGTAATTTTTGCTGCATTATTTTCGATTTTCTTTCCAACTGTGCGTACCGTTACTTAAAATTTCTTTCCCGAAAATGGGACATTGTTCCTTTATTTCATTCACAATATATTCGAGGGCAGTAAAACTCTCTTTCCGATGAATACCATTTACAATTACAAGGAAGCAGGCTTTCCCTGAGTAGACTTTTCCCAGACTATGCCATATTTCTGCATCTAGTATGCCAAATTTCTTTTTACTCTCATTAAGAATTTTCTGGGCAGTTTTTTCAGCCAACTCTTTTTGAGCGGTGAATTCAATACAAGTAACTGTTGAATCGGATTTTTTATCAGATCTTACTCTTCCAACAAATAAGACCTGAACACCGGTTTCAGCAGATGAAGCAGTTGTTGCTGCTTCAATAAAATTTCTAGGTATTGAGCCTTCTATAAACATGACAGTGAATTATATTCATCCTCCTGAAAACGGGGGCATACAATCAATTTCTGTATTTTCTGCCAATATTTGACTTTTATTCCACCGTTTATTATTAGCAAAGAATATCAAAGGAATATCACGTATTTTAGGATACATGCTAATTAATTTTTTATTTAATACCTCGATATTGCTCACTGAATCGAGAAGTAATTCTTCCACTTCACAACCAGCTAATTCAGTGAGTTTACCATAATATCGGATTCTGAGTTTAATCATAGTCTTAAAAACAGCATTTTGCCAATTCATTCTTGAGTAATGTCATACATTGGGTATCGATACGCCGGAATTCGGTAATTATTTTTTTGCCTTTTTCGGTGAGGTAGGTACCACCTCCTCCGGATCCACCAATATTTCTCGATACAAGAGGTTCATCAGAAAGGCGATTCATCGTATCAACCATAAACCAGGCTCGTTTATACGACATTCCCAGCGCTTTTGCGGCTTTATTTATGGATCCTTCCCGATCGATATTTTCTAACAGACGGATACGACCATTACCTATAAAAGGCTTACCATCTTTATCGATCCAAATACGATTTTTAATTTCAATATTTGCCATACGTTATTTCTTAACGGAAATAACGAAAATAGATAATAAAGTTGAATATTCAAGTAGCACTTGAATGATTTTAATCAGGAATAACACATAATTTATTGTATTCAAGAGGAATCTGCTATTTTTGAGTTATACTACTTATACATCAAAATGGATATTCAGTTTAAACCAATGACTTATGTAGATTTATCGGTTGTAAAAGAAATATATGATTACTACATACTTAATTCAACAGTAACATTTCATACTCAGGAAATTTCAATCGAATTGCTTAAAGAAACAATACCCGTAAACCACGCTAAATACACCTCTTATTTACTTAAAGCAGATAATAAAATATGTGGATATGCTTATATATCGCCATATAAAAACCGGCCTGCATACGATAGAACTGCAGAAGTAACCGTTTACCTAAAAGTAGAATATACCGGAAAAGGTTTTGGAAGAATTGCTTTGCAACGACTGGAAAATGATGCACTTAAAACAGGCGTAATAAAGGTATTAATCGGAATTATATCAGCCGATAATGTAGATAGTATTAAACTTTTCGAACGAGCAGGCTATATAAAATGTGCTCACTTTACAGAGGTGGGTGAAAAATTTGACAAAATACTGGACGTTGTTGCATATCAGAAAATATTGTGACAGGGGTCAATAATTTCTATTCATTTCCCTGTAACTCCTCCCGAATATAAAGAATAATTTTCCAACGATCGTTAAGTTGCACGATATAACCATGTTCTCCCATAACGCCATATCCATATGTTATGGTGTGGAAAATTTCACCGTCGGGAATGTAATCTACTTTAGGATTGATTAAAGATGCAGGAGGATATGGATAAAGC
>CAYMQP010000375.1:0-3630 GCA_964392505.1 uncultured Bacteroidales bacterium | reverse complement strand
TATATACCTTTTCAGTAAGGCCATAAGCACCCCCTGTGACAAAAGCTATCTTTTTAATACGTTTATTCATCATTTGCTCTAACCAGGAGGCAAATTCGCGTGTGGTATATTCCCGGCCTTTTTCATCGAGCAATATGATAAGGTTATTTTCCGATACAGCGCTGAGAATTATTTCACCTTCTTTATTTATGAGAATTTCAGGTGATATATTTTTTTTATGTTTTACAGCTGGCAAATCGATGATGGAAAAATCAACGAAATGACAAATACGCTTTCTGTAATCATCAATTCCCTGTTGTATATAAGTAATATTAGTTTTTCCTGTATTGTAAAGGGTAATCTTCATTTCAATCAATATTACAAATAATCGCCCGTTATGTAGTACTATTTATCAACAAATATGCCATTTACCCAATCAGATTAGAGCCTTTTTCCAAACTCCTGAACTTTCCATTAATACTAAATAATCTGTAGGTATTAGGAACCGGATATTCTAATAACGATAAACTCAATGTCCGGCCAAAAGGTATTCAGAGATATTTTTATAAAAAAGAAGTATTCCCTAATTTTGATTCTGGAATAAAGTTTATCTATATACTCTCTGTGAGAAAAGAATCAAAGGACATCGAAAAAATATGATTCCTGTAACTTCTTATTCGGAAATATAAAATGGTTTAATTTTTGTGAAATATAAAATAAATCAAGGATCAGTCAATAAGGAAATTACATCTATGTACCATATATCCAACCAGATATAGAATAAGTAATAAATCTGCAATAAATATTTTACAAACATCTGATCCTTTAAAATGTATAAGATAATGATGAAAAGAGTTATAATAATAGGTATACTTTCACTCGGATTCCTGTATGCATTTTCTATTGAGATACCCGGTGAAATTATCAGTGCATTCAACTCCGGTAATGCAGCGCAACTGGCCAAATACTTTAATCAAACCATTGAGCTTACTATGCTCGATAAAGAAGAGGTTTACAGTAAAACCCAGGCAGAGATTATTTTACGGAATTTCTTTTCCGAAAATCCTCCCAAAAGCTTTCGAATACTTCATCAGGGTGGAAAAGAAACTTCGAAATATGCTATAGGCAGCCTCACCTCGGGAACTCAGAAATATCGGGTTACTTTTCTGCTGAAAATAGTAAACTCAAAGGTTTATATTCATCAACTCCGAATTGAATACGAGCATGTTGAATAAGCTGATCGAGGAATTTATCGATCTCGCCATCAGGGAAGACACTGGTGATGGTGATCACAGCTCATTGGCTTGTATTCCGCGCGATGCAAAAGGCACAGCACAATTACTTGTCAAGGAAGAAGGTATAATTGCCGGTATCAATATTGCTAAAACCATTTTCCGAAAATTGGATAAAAAAGCTGAATTCAATCCACGAATGGATGAAGGAGCCCGCATTAAGCCTGGTGACATCGTTTTCCTTATTAAAGCAAAAATCTTATCGATACTTCAGGTCGAGCGACTAGTACTGAATATCATGCAACGCATGAGCGGGATTGCTACGCAGACATCGCAATATGTAGAAGCACTAAAAGGATTAACAACCAAAATACTCGATACGCGTAAAACAACTCCAGGTATGCGATTACTCGAAAAAGAAGCAGTAAGAATTGGGGGTGGCATGAATCACCGGTTAGGACTTTATGATATGATACTGCTGAAGGATAACCATATTGATTTTTCAGGTGGTATTGAAGAAGCCATTTTGCGAACAAAACATTATCTTGCCAAAAAAAAGAAATCACTCAGAATTGAAGTGGAAGCCAGATCACTTGATGATGTAAAAACCATTTTAAAGACAGGAGAAGTAGATTGCATTATGCTCGACAACTTTTCAATACCAGAAACCCGCGCTGCTGTTGAATTAATCGGTGGAAAATGTAAGGTTGAATCATCAGGAAACATTACACTTAACAATATAAGAAGTTACGCCGAATGTGGCATAGACTACATATCGGTTGGTGCACTTACTCATCACATTAAAAGTATCGATCTGAGTCTGAAAGCTATCGATTATTAATTAAATTCATATCAAATAGAGCCCCAGAGAACATATCGCCTGTTTGATAAACAAATCCATCAGTTTGGACAGCGTTTACGGCATATCACCCTGCCTGGTTTTGAAAAAGTTCCGCTTTACGATGCATTCTGGTTTTTTGTTAGAGGCGTTCAGAAAGGATCGCTGAATATAAGGGCGTCGGCAATTGCTTTTAATTTTATGCTGGCGCTGGGACCAGGGGTTATTTTTTTACTAGCCTTGATACCGTTACTTCCTATCACAAATTTCCAGCAGGAGCTACTGGAAGTTTTCCGGAGGATTATGCCGGACAACTCCTATATTGCAATAGAATCAGTATTGAACGAAATTTTCAGCAAACATGGCGGATTACCGTTCTTTGGTCTGCTGGTAAGCCTATTCTTTGCTCAAAAAGGAGTGAGTGGTATGCTCGATGCATTTAAAAGCACGTATCATAGTATCGAAACACGCCCTTGGTTATCACAGCGTCTGGTAGCCGTTGTACTGGTATTTATCTTTTACCTGCTGGTTATTATTGCCGCTCTGATTATGTTTTTCAGTAAAGCATGGCTTGAGCGACTTCAGGTGGGAGGGTATATACGGATGAATTTAAATTACTATATGTTTGTTGTTGGAAAGTGGATTATTATTATTATACTAACATACTTCTGTATTTCGTTTATGTATTTCCTTGCTCCTATGCGAAAAACAAAATTCCGGTTTTTCTCAGCCGGATCAAGCCTGGCCACAATACTTACCGTTGCAGCTTCACTGGGCTTTTCTTATTTCATGAATAATTTTGCCCAGTTCAATAAGTTTTTCGGATCCATTGGTGCTTTAATTGCTCTTATGCTCTGGTTCAATTTCAATGCCCTCACCCTGCTTATCGGATTTGAACTCAACGCCAGTATCAAGAATGCGAATCTGACCGTAAAAGAACAATAAACCTCATTGGGTGTTATTAGTTATATATTTAGATTAGAAAATAACAGATATCAAATTTCAAATAACAAGCAAAAAGTAGATGGTTTAATAACAAAATCCAAACCATTATGTCAGAAATATCTCAAATACATAAAGAGTATTTAAACGGCAGTCTGACAGAGGATCAGCTTAATCCCGATCCTTTTAAGCAATTCCATGAATGGTTCGAACAGATGCTGGCTTCCGGTTTACCCGATCCGAACGCCATGGTTCTTTCGACCAGTGGTTCCGATAACCGGCCATCGTCACGTATTGTGTTATTGAAAGGAATCACTTTACAGGGATTTACTTTCTTTACAAATTATTACAGTAAAAAAGGCCAACAGATCGATCATAATCCATACGGATCGTTGCTTTTCCCCTGGCAAGCCCTGGAACGCCAAGTGCGGATTGAAGGTCGCATAGAAAAAGTTAAGCCGGAGAAATCGGATGAATATTTTCGGCACCGACCGGAAGGCAGCCGCATTGGTGCCTGGACATCGCCGCAAAGCGAAGAAGTACCCTCACGTGAATTCCTGGAAATTATGGAGCAAAAACTGCGTGATAAATTCAAGGCAAATACTATTCCTCGCCCCCCGCAATGGGGTGGTTACCGGC
>CAYMQP010000374.1:0-3633 GCA_964392505.1 uncultured Bacteroidales bacterium | reverse complement strand
GTAAATGCTGGCGGCATACAGAAACCGAAGTTGAAATAAAACAACTCAACCAGTGGTTCTTTAAGATTACCGATTATGCGGAAGATCTATTGAACGAACTGAACAATATGCCCGGCTGGTGCTGGTGTTTTCTTCTCACCAAAGGGTATGTGTATACCGTCGAAAAATTTTTGTAACTGTTCAATTCGCACTTCCTTGCTGAGACGGGGTATGTTGGTTTCATCGTTACAGGTAGTAATATATTTCGGTTTACCTGTATCTTCTTGTCTTTTGCCTGAAGCGAGCAAAATTAATAGAACAACACTAATTACTAGTGTTGATGCTCCGAAAATTAAAAGTAGTCTTTTCATCTGTATATTATTTTCAATAGATTGACGGATTAGTATAATTAAAATGTTTCCTGTTCTGGTTTTGGTTTTGGCTTTACTTCTTTTGTTAAAACATTAAACGTATATTCTATGCGATTATAGCGTGTTTTATTATTAAACGAACGGTCAAAATTTGCAATACCCGAATATCGAACAAGCAATATAGTAGCATTATCGAGCCATCGGGCTTTATGATATTCGTTAATACTTACCAAGGTCTTTTCCTTATCCTGTAAATTTACAACTAAAAATGTTATGGGTTGCACGGTAATCTGACTACTATCGTTAAATGTGCAAATTACATACGACGAATCGTTGTTAAATGTTAGAAAATAATTGTCTTCTTCCTGTAATGCAGTACGGTATAATTTGTAGGCTTTGTTATCACTTATCTCCTGTGATATTTTGATTGAACTGCACCCTATTATAATCATCAAAAACAACAGTATAAAAACCTTACCATTCATTTTACTTCAATTATTTTTCTTTATAAAGCTAGAAAAACCAATGCTTGTATACAACTATTTATATATGTTAGCAATTACTTAGTTAAAAGGAGTATCATGAAAAAATTGCTGTAAATATTTCCTAATCCGATGCAGCTATCTGAAGTATAGTAAATATCTATATTCCACAAAGCAAATTTAGAAACCCAACTATCTCTGAAATTGTTCATTCTTATATTTATGGAAAGTATAATAAAGAAAGATGAATGGTTATATTTGTATTCAATGCTAAAAATAGAACCATGAAAAATATTTTGTTAAGTTTAACTCTGGCAGTTTTTTGTTTGAGTATAAATGAAGTTTCTGCTCAAAATGTCTACACTATTTCAAGTGGTGAAATGATTTTTTCATGGGCAGAAGTAGAACTAACCGATAGCTACATTCAGTCGTATCCGGAGGCAAGGATAGTAAATACTCCCGTACGCTTTACCATGTTTTTTCATTTATGCGAATACCTGCATATGGATTTAACCAATAATATTGGTTTAATTACCGGAACTGCACTCCGCAATGTGGGTTTTATTACCGATGAAGTATTGCCTACAGTTCAGGATCCTCAGGATATAAACGATTATCAGAATTATAAAATCATTCGCCGTACCTATACACTCGGTATTCCGCTGGCATTGAAACTTGGTTCTTTTAAAGACAATCTGTATATTTTCGGTGGAGGGGAATATGAATGGGCATTCGTTATGAAAGAAAAATGGTGGAACTCTCATAGCCGTTCAGGTGAAAAATCGAAAAACACCCAATGGTGGCCCAATAATTTCGAGACATTCCTCCCCTCAATATTTGTAGGTATGCAGTTTCCGAAAGGTATTAATCTGAAATTCAAATATTACTTGAACGATTTTGTCAATCATTCATATGATGCCACCGGTAATCCGCTTAATATCTCAAATTTAACACGTTATAAGACCACCCAAACCATGTATATTACATTATCATGGCAGATATCAAGCAGCGATAAAAAGAAACCGAATATTGAGGATGTGGCCTATCAGGATCAATAATTTTATTAACCTGAAATAATTATCTAAAATAATTCTGATAATAACCTGAACAGAACATTCATAACAAAATCCTGGTATTATTACCAGGTTTCTTACTAATACTTCTCGTTTTGCTGCGGTAAGTAAAAACATGCACATCTTTTTAGGAAAACATCCGCATCTTTTGGCAAAAACATAAGCATCTTTTCATGAAAACATCAGCATCTTTTTGGAAAAAGATAAGCATCTTTTCAATGAAACCTACGCATCTTTTATATAAGCTTTCCGGGCTTAATTCTCGAAAGACTTAAAACATATAATGCATGCAAAACATGGCCTTTTGTATAGTCATTCCGAACTGGTTTCGGAATCGGTTAAGATATGATAAATGCTGAAACTCCTCCTTCATCCCGATTTTCATCAGGACTTTGGAGGGCGAAGAAGTTCAGCATGACCTTTTTAAAGTGAAATGAGTTAAGAAACAGCGGTTCCTTTTCAGCATGTATGTCTTGAATACCGAATATCGATTAACGAATTATGAAATAATAATAACAATTCTAAAATCTAGATTCGTTGATCGACGTTCGAAATTACCCAAATACAATAGAAAATATACATTCCTGCGCAAGCAGGAATCCATTTATTTATAAATAGATTTGCCTTGTTATACTATCCTGGATTCCTAATTTCCGCTGCGCTGCGTCAGGAATGTCAAAAGAAGTCCGCATTTGCTCTTCGCGCGGATAATAAATTCGAGTTAGAAGGGAGCAGATGAAAATAACCCTATCATAGGGTTAAAATAAAACATAGATTAATTATTATTAAAAAACCGGCCTTTTGAGCCGGTTTTTTTTATTCTTAGATAATTAATTTAAAACCTCATCATGGGTTTTAATTCTCTTATTACACGGTTCGGATCGTTCTGAAGTGGTCTTACACCTGGAGTCAGGTATTTGGTCAGTTCCATATCATCGGCCCAATAAATATCGCCAAATGCAGGACTGTATAGCCACATGCTGAATTTAATTGTAACTCCATCATCGGTATAACTGCCGGGGGTATACGATACGATATCGGGTATTAGTTCTGCACTGGTAAAATTCAGAGGATCGCCTCCTGCTGCAAGACCTGAGAATTGATCAGGCAAACCACATGTATCGGCAACTGGATCAAACTCAAGAGTAGCCCAAAATGTAATATCCCAGTTAGCAAAATTGTAAATATCCACTGAATAGGGACCGCTTTGAACTAAATAAACATCATAAAGATACTCATCAACATAAGCATAATCGATATCGTCGCAAAAATAGGAACCCACAAAGTTATCCATATCGATAAGGTCCTGTGTAGTAAATATCAGGTCGTATTCACCACCATCTTCATAGTATTCCATCGATTCGTTGCCGGAAGCATCTACAAATGCACCTTCGTCAAGTATTACTACAACCTCTGTAATATAAGGTAGTGCATCTGTTAAAGCAATAGATACCATGGGCCCTGATACCGTAATATCTCCCTTAACTCCCAGATCGCTTTCATCAAAGGCATCAACAACAGAAACCATATCTTCATCGACAAGGGTAACAGGTTCGTCGAAGATAAGTACGATCTCAGTTATATTAATCGATACCCATGTTTCCCCAATGGCCGGAATCATTTCTTCAAGTGCCGGGGGAGTATTATCGGGAGTAGTAAATGAAGCCGGGCCAGCTACCGAACTTGCTTTTCCTTCCTCAGCATTTGTCGAAACAGCGTATACATCGT
>CAYMQP010000373.1:0-3651 GCA_964392505.1 uncultured Bacteroidales bacterium | reverse complement strand
CTTTAGTGGTTTCTTTGTAGTTCCGGCATCTTTGTGAGTCCATATATTTCTGAGTTTGAATTCAACATTCTTGAAATCAATTACCAATTTTTTTAGATCGTCTTTCACATACCATTTTGACCAGTCGAAATCAATAGATTTTGTTTCTTCATCCCTGTTAAGGAAACAGGCTGCCCAGTCACCATTTGAAAGCGGCTTAAACCAGAGTTCAAGATCATTGTAAGAGTAATATTTTAATCCCTGGATCCCTAACGGATCCTGATTAATTGCAATAGCTTCCTTATTCGTCAAAATATTGCGTGTTTCTTCACTCATGATTCTCACATCATTTCCAGCAATCAGTGGTGAAGCGAGCATGCACCACATGCTGAAGTGAGCCCTGTCTTCATTAACACTCATTCCATTTCCAACTTCCATCATATCAGCATCGTTCCAATGATCAGGGCCAGCATATTTTCGAAGACCTTCCTGCATATCGAGGATTTGTTCCACGCCCCATTGCTTCCAGGTACCATGGTCTATGACACAATCGAAACAATGATATATATCCCCCGTAGTTCGCCACTGGTGCCCAACCTCATCGGCCCACTCCCAAGGTTTATTGTTACCCCACTCACATATACTTAAAACTATAGGTCTGCCAGCGGTATAAAGTGCGTCTCGCATAGTTCGATAAGCTCCTTCAGCCTTTAATCCATCTGTATTGCACCAATCGTATTTAAGGTAATCGATTCCCCATGATGCATAAGTAAAGGCATCTTGGTATTCATATCCGCGACTCCCGGGTTTTCCGGCACATGTTTTCCAGCCGGCATCGGAATAGATACCCAATTTAAGGCCCTTCGAATGAACATAATCGGCTAATGCCTTTATACCTGAAGGAAAACGCTGAGGATCGGGATGTATAAATCCAAGACTGTCACGCTGTCCATGCCAGCAGTCATCTATATTAATATAAATATATCCGGCATCTTTCATCCCATTGCTCACAATAACATCGGCTGTTTCACGGATAAGTTTTTCATCTACATTACATCCAAAATAATTCCAGCTGTTCCAGCCCATTGGGGGAGTTGGTGCCAATCCTTCGAATTTTTGAGCTAAAGTGCCAAGAGATATACAGAGAAAACAAATAATAATAATTTTCTTCATAGGTATAAAACATGTTTGGATTATTAAATTTTCAGAAGTGAAGGGGTATTCTTGGCATATTGACTTCTTCATACAGTTAAATTACAAATAAATAAATTTTCCCGAAAAAATTCTTCGATCAGTAATTTAAGAAAATGAATCAAGTACATAACCTCATCCTATTAGATAATTGTTAGATTTAAAAGTTATATTTATTGGATTATAATTTTTTCTGTAAAACATTGTTTAGAAAATTCGAATAAACAGATATAGATACCTGCTGAAACGTCAAGATGAAAAGAAAGTCTATTGTTACCTACAGATGAGAATGAACTGACTTGAAGTAAAATTATAACAGGTAATAAAGTACTAATCCAACTCGTAAAAATATCATCATAAATCATGTTTTAATACTTATATTAAGTTATAATAATACGGTCATTTTACTATACCGATACTACCTATATGATAAGATGTACAGGAGGGTTTGTAAGTAATCTCAGAACGCAACGAAAAATCGGCTTATATTTATTATACTTCTATTCCAAAGAATTTCCGAAGAAAAAGTCCTACTCCGAAACTTAACAGAGCGACACCCATACTCAACGAAATCATCTCGGTAAATCTTCTTGAAAATTTCTCTTCTTTGACAACCGAATAATAGTAATTAAAAGCCGCTATGATCAGAATTGCTGCAATAAGCGTAAGTAACAAAGAAAAATATACATTCTTCAGTAGCAGATAAGGCAGAATTAAAACGGTTACTGTAAACAGATAGGCAATACCTGTATAAACCGATGCTTTTACCGCATGCTTACCCGTATCTTCCGATTTAGTCGATAAGTACTCCGATGCGGCCATTGAAAATGCTGCGGCAATACCGGTAATTGATCCGGTCAAAGCGATCAGTCCGGGGTTTTGTAGTGCAAATGTCAAACCGGCTAATGCACCGGTAAGCTCAACAAGGGCATCGTTCAATCCCAGTACAACGGAACCCATATAATTAAGTTTATCCTCGTTGAGCATTTCGATAAGTTCTTTTTCGTGATTTTCTTCATCTGCGATAATAGACGGAATTTCAGGGATATTTGATAATTTAGAATACAACACCTGATCATCGGCTTCATTGTTTTCCATGAGTTTAATCCCGAAGGTTGGCCCGAGTATTAACGCTATCATTCTGTATTTAAATATTTGCCAGTGGTTAACCGATACCTCTTTCCCGGTAAGCGATTTGTAAATATTATAATGATTCATCTCATCATTAGCCATGCGGTTTAACACTTTTTTATTATTACTATCTTTTTGCCGCAAGGCTAGCTTTCGATAAATTTTGGCACCGGTAATTTCCTGTTTCTGAAATTGCATCAACAGCTTGAGTTGTTCGGGAGTATGTTTCATTATTATATTTTTAATTGATTTATAATTGGAAGTATTAAGTGTAATTTTATAAAGGATAATCTTAAAAAACTAAACAAACTACAGAAAATACCAGATAATCTTTCAATAATCTGATAAGCCTAAAATCGTATGAAGATTGTGAAAAATAACAACCAGAAATTTTTATCCTTTAAAATATTAAACGAAATAAATGGTCTTCGGCATTTTATTACAACTCGCTATGGTGGAGTGAGTTTTGGCAATTATGAATCGTTAAATTTAAGCTTAAAAGTGAACGATAAACCGCTAAATGTTATCGAAAACAGGAAACGTATTGCATCGAAATTGGGGATAAGTGAAAATAATCTGATTTTTCCTGATCAATGCCATACCGATAATGTCAAGATCATTGAGGATGATTGGGAAAGAATGGATGTTAGCAAAACAGATGCACTGGTTACTGATAAAAGCAGGATATGTCTTTATATACTCACCGCCGATTGTGTACCAATACTGCTTTATGACCAGGAAAAAAAGGTTATCGCATCGGTGCATGCCGGATGGCGCGGAACGGTTAGTCGAATTGTGTCGCGAACCATAGATCAAATGATAAAAAATTATACATCTTACCCCCATGATATTATTGCCGGAATTGGCCCGGCGATTTCTCAGAAATACTATGAAGTAGGTGAGGATGTAGCCACACAGTTTTATTTTTTGTTCGGTGATCATCCTGAAATTTTATGGAAGAATCCCCGGACAGAAAAAGTACATATCGATCTTCAATTAGCTAATAAAATTTTATTGTTGCGTTCCGGATTAATAGAGAACCATATTGAGACAATCAGGTTATGCACATATGAAAATTCGGAGTTATTTTTTTCTGCCAGGCGTGATGGAATTCAATGCGGAAGGTTTGGAACCGGTATTATGCTGATTTAAGTGGATTTATTGATAAAAACAGCTGGTTCATTGATGTTTTCTGTCTGTTATACAGGTTTTTATTAGTTTTGAAGACATTTTAAATTTATCATGCGTGGTAATAATATGTTCCGAAATATAAGGAGAGGATATTTTGAATATCTTGCCTATAGCATAGTATTAATCATTCTTTTTCTTCTTCCTTTGATATTCTGGGAT
>CAYMQP010000372.1:0-3660 GCA_964392505.1 uncultured Bacteroidales bacterium | reverse complement strand
AACTATCCCGATAATATTCTTGTTTTTAATCCGCTGCTGGAAAGGGAAACACCTATCGCCGAGGTAGTTGCCCCAACAAATGTAGTATCGGAAGTTAAAGAGGAAGATTATGAAACAGAAAGACCCGATTATATAACCGATGCTGAAACCGATACTAAAACGGGAACTTATGAAATTCAGGAAGCAGATAATATTCCAATATCAAAACGATCGGTAGGCAAGGTTACCGGTTATGGTCGTGGAACCGATTATCCGGGAGAATATACCATCCAGTTTAGGGCTTCGTTAAAGAAAATTGAATTAACCTATATCGGAGAAAACCATAAAGTTGAAATTCAGCATGGTGATGATTATTATTTCAGGTATATTACTGGTGTTTTTAACACATTAACAGAAGCTGAGAATACCCTGGCTGAAATTAAAGCAATACAATATAATGATGCCTTCATACGGCCTTATAATCTCAATGATTATTTGTCGTATGCTGCAAGACTGACTTCAACTCGATACACGATACAGTTGATGGCACTAAAAAGAGAAATAGAAGCTTCTTACTTTAAAGGAATTTCTGATTTAAAGATAAGTTTTGGCGATGACGGATTTTATCGATACACAACCGGAGAGTTTAACAACTTGAAGGAAGCCCGGCTGGAAAAGAAAAATCTGATCGAAAAAGGATACGGAGGTGCCTTTATTAAGAAAACAAACGATGTATCAAATTATCATGATTGAATAATTATTCATTTGCATTATTTTTTGATAAGGATAATTACTATTTGCTATCCTATAGTTATAACCCCTCGAAGCTAATCCCGGTAATTTCATTAATTAGTATATTTAGCGTATTATGGGCAAAAGAAATATACTGATATTACATATAACCACTTTTTTCGCAGCGCTATATTTCTACCATCAAATTGTAACGCTTTACCTTCTTGATAAAGGATTAAATTTCTTTGAGATCAATTCTCTGTTTGGAGTGATATTAATAACCCAAATGATAAGTGAGGTACCTACAGGCATCCTGGCTGATAAAATCGGAAGGAAAAAATCCATAATACTGGCATTTGTTTTTCAATTGCTGGGAGAAGTTGAATTCATTTTTGCCTATAACTATTTACTATTTGCAGTATCGGCTATACTTGCAGGTTTAGGCTTTTCATTTTACTCCGGGTGTTACGAAGCTTTGATGTACGACTCACTTAAAACAGATAACAGAGAACACGAAATGCAAAAAGTTGCTGGGTTAAATGGCGGACTTAAGCTGCTTGCTACTCTATTCGGTGCATCTATTGGAGGCTTTTTGGCAGCCGATCTTTCTTTACATAGTTTTATCCTGGTAATAGTCCTAACAGCTATTTCTGTAAGCATTGCCTTAATCGTCAGTTTCTTTTTGAAGGAAACTCATATTAAATCGGAAGCCGAATCACTTAATTCTTTTGAAATACTTAAAGAAGGTCTCAAACTGATCCGGAAAAATGCTTTGTTAAAAAGGATTATTATTTTATCGATACTGGCAACACCCTTCATAAACTACCTGTTGAACTTTTATCAACCCTATTTATTGGAAGCAGAAGTACCCGGTGTGTGGCTGGGAATTTCATTGGCAATCGCCTCTCTAATTGGTTTTTTTGCCAGTAAATATGCCTATACACTGGAAAAGATATTTGGTGTTCAGTTCGGACTTTTAATTGCCACCCTGTTGCCCGGAGTATTATACATAGCTATGGCTCTAATCGTTCATAACTGGTTCTCGGTCGTTCTATTCATTTTAGCTTTCAGTTCAATGAATATGCAATCACCCATTTTTGCCGATTACCGAAACCGGCATATTAAAAGCAATATCAGGGCTACTACATTATCGATGATCAGCATGCTATCGGGATTTTATGTTGCGATAATGGGATTATGTTGGGGTAAAATCGCTGACTATTATTCTTTAAAACCTGCTTTTATTCTTATGGGTTCAGTCATTATTTTCAGTGTTCTTTTGATACGAATAAAAGAGACACATGTAAGTACTTCTAATAAATTATAAAATCGTACTGTTGAAATGAAGCAACCTTTAAATAATAACTCATCCTCTGAAAAAACCGGTATGAAAATCCTGGCAAACCTATTTCTTATTACTTTATTCTTTCTTTATGCAGAAGGTCAAGTCTGAAGCAGATTGCTGAAGAGTTGCCGAAATAGCTGTAAAACCACAGCACCACAAGGAATATTTCATTTTAAGCAGGGTTTTGTACATTTACCTTTTATGCCTGTAATATAAGACTGGTAACTGAGACTATTTAATATTAAGTCGATCTGATCATGCAAAAATTACATCTTAAATCAGGAATTATCGTTGGAGTGCTCCTTTCAGCTTCACTTACTGCTATTATGTTTCTGGGCTACCAGTTGGCTGATCTGCCCTATGTTCCTTACGATTTCTTTGACTGGATGACCCGCGTATTACCCGGTTCAGTGGTAACTTTCGGAATCGACCTGATGATCGATATTATGCTGTGGCTGGGCATGAATGTTGCCAATTCAGCCAAAACTGCAGAGCAAATTATAGCCATTTTCCAGTTTTTTATTGGAGGAACGCTGGCTGGTATAATTTTCTTTGTGGTGTTAAGCATACGAAAAACAACATCCGATTATATTGCCGGTATTGTAATGGCAGCGCTGTTTGGCCTACCCATGATAACTATTAGCGCAGCGATAAGTCAATCAACTGTGCATCCGCTGGTTCGTATATTGTGGCTGGCAATACTTTTCTCAGCCTGGGGACTCGTATTGAGCTGGTCGTTCAGGCGTGTCAGTAGTATAACCGATATAAAAGTCAAAGCCCCTGAAGATGCAGTACGTGATGTGAAACGAATCGATCGCCGGCGCTTTATGATACAAATAGGAACAGCTTCTGCGACTATTACCGTTATCGGTGCCGGTGTAGGTGAAATACTGAACCTGAATAAAAAACGAAAGCTCGATAAAGCCCTTATGGATTCAATGGCGCATGAGGCCGAGGAAAGCACGGGTATGTCGTTTCCCAACCAGAACGATCCTGTAATGCCTGCCCCCGGTACCCGGCCTGAGTATACTCCAGTAAAAGATCACTATAAAGTATTCATTCGTACCAAGCCAACTGTCATCGACGGATCGACGTGGAAACTCCTCATATCAGGTATGGTTGAGAATTCGTTAATGCTTACGCTCGACGATCTGAAAAATAACTACACACCTTTCGAACAGTATGTTACTATTACCTGCATTTCGGGGCGTGTAGGAACGGGATTGATTGGAACAACACTTTGGACAGGTGCCAGGCTTAAAGATATACTGGCCGACGCCAAAATAAAGCCCGGAGCAAAATACCTGTACATAATTGGATCAGGTAGCAAAGGACGACCGTATTATGCTTTGTTATGCCTGGGACGGCCACGACCTCCCCCCCGATCATGGTTACCCGCTCCGTATCTGGATACCCGACCGTTATGGTATGAAACAACCGAAATGGATAACCAGTATTGGAGTTACCGATGAATATAAGGAAGGCTATTGGGTAGAACGAAACTGGGATAAAACAGCCCGGATAAAAACCACATCGGTAATTGATACGGTAGCTGTAAATGCGCTTGTGGAAAAGGGTAATCAAACGCTTGTACCTATAGGAGG
>CAYMQP010000371.1:0-3664 GCA_964392505.1 uncultured Bacteroidales bacterium | reverse complement strand
ATACATGACCAATCAAACCTTCGATCTTGTTTTTATCGCTATGAATATCATAACCATTTATGGCGATACGTCCGCTTGTTGGTTTTTCTGCACCATTCAGCACATTCAGCAATGTGGATTTACCCGCACCGCTGGCTCCCATAATGCCTACTAATCGTCCCGATTCTTTAGTGAAACTCATGGATTTCAGCCCAACGGAGCCGTTGCGAAAACGATAATAAATATCTTCAACCTGGAATACAATTTTCGATTCGCGTTGTTCCTCATGAAACAGGGTTACTACGTCGCTATAATAGATGGGTTTAATGTTGTGATCTCTGATCGACGAACCCGGATTAAAAACAAATACCTTATATGGCTGTAGAAGCTGTCCGTTAAGGTATAGCTCATTATCGCCCATATATTTGATAAAATAGATATTTGTTGAAATGGCTTGCAGGAACCAGAGTTCGCCTTTAAATTGGCGGGTTTGTATATGTTTTCGTTCAGTAAGGGTATCGTTTTCTTTATTGTTAACTACTAATAAATTCCCTGATGAAATATTGTCGTTTTCCGCGCCAATGGTAAAATTACGGATATTGTCATATTCTTCTTCGTCAATGTTAAACGATTCGGCAACAGTTTCGATAAATTCAAATTCCTGATTCGATATTTCTGCCCGGTCGGTATAAACAAATTCAAAGAGGTGAATAAGAACGATTAATTTCTGTTTCTGTGTGAGCTCACGGTTTATCTGGTCACAAATTCTAAGTATTTTGACCGAATCGGGACCAATTCGTTTGGCTCCCCTTGAATTAACCAGGCTTTGGTGGCGTGCAAAAAAAGTATCGAAAATTGTAAGATAACCTTCAACAAGCTCCTGATTTAATATTCGTTTAAGGTACGATTCAACAATAGTACGACGATCTCCACCTTCAGTGGAATAGTCGTCAGGCCTCGCAATAATTGCGAATAATTCCATTAAAGCCTTAAGAATCTGCTCACTCATGCTAATGAGTTGATACCTTCATTCTATTATGCTTGGAATTCTACGCAAATGATGAATATTAGTTACGGAGAGAGCAATATTTATAAGAATTGATAAGAAAACACTATATTCAAGATTTAATGCGAAAATTCACCATCATGATTAAAAAGTCAACTCTGTTTTTCTGGATTATCGTTATTCCTCATTTGGTATATGCACAGTATTTTTCTATCGAGGATATAGAATTTGGACGTCTTTCCAACCTGAAACCCACCGAAATCATGAATCTGCAATGGGTGGGAAAATCCGATAATTTAATTTTTAGTCGCAACGATACGTTGTTTATTCATTCAATTGCCAACCGGGAAGAGAATTCACTCTTAACCCTTCGTCAGCTTAATAAATTATTACAAAAAAATGATTTAACCACTGTACATCAAATTCCCGAAATACAATCGCATTCCTTTAACATTATGAGTTTTTACAGTAATCAATACTTAGTATGGTTAGATTTAAATAAAAAGGAAATAACTGAAATATCCATTCCAGAAAAAGCAGAAAATATAATTCCTGAATCGAAAAACCTAAGAGTAGCCTATACCATCGGACAAAATGTTTTCATACGGGAGAAGAATGATGAAACTGCCCAGATTACATACGATACCCTGGAAGGTATTTTAAACGGTGCGGTTGTATATCGGCATGAGTTTGGTATGGAAGTGGGAATGTCATGGTCGCCTGAGGGCAACTATCTGGCTTATTATAGAAAAGATGAATCAAAAGTCGGCCGATATCCGCTTGTAAATATTCAGAAACCTATAGCTCGGGTTGAGCCTATTTATTATCCCATGGCAGGCATGACGAGCGAAGAGACAGAAATATGGGTGTATGCCTTAAACAAAAAATGTAGTATAAAATTAAAAATCCCAGGCAAACCGGACGATTACCATACCAATCTTTCCTGGTCGCCCGATGAAAAATATATGTACCTGCAGCATCTTAACCGTAACCAGGATACTTTAATACTTCGATATTATTCATCTGAAAGCGGTGAGCTGCAGCAGGAATTATTTATCGAAACCCATCCTAAATATGTGGAACCTTTGAATTCGATTATTTTTTCCAAAAAGGATCCGGGTAATTTTCTTTACCAGAGTGAACGCGACGGATTTAATCATGTGTATTTTTTTAAATCATCAACAGGCGAGCTTTTACAACTTACTCAAGGATCGTGGGAGGTAACCCGTTTATTAGGATTTGACAATAATGAGAATTATATTTATTTCATAGCAACGAAAGAAAGTCCACTCGAAAGGCATTTATACCGATATGAACTAACTGAAAAGAGTATTAAACGATTAACTAACGATGCAGGGACTCACAAGGTGGCTATGAATGAACGGAAAACACTCTTTATCGATGAGTTTTCAAGTTCCAAAGTACCCAGAACTATTAGAGTAGTCGAGAATAATGGATCTATTATTAGTGAATTATTAATTGCACCAAATCCTCTTAGTGATTACATACTTGGTGATGTTATAGTGGGCACTATAACCGCTGCCGATAAAAAAACCCCACTCTATTACAGGTTAACTAAACCAATTAATTTCGATTCAACGAAAAGATACCCTGTTATCGTATATGTTTATGGTGGCCCACATATTCAGCTTATTACAAATTCGTGGTTAACACGAACCGATTACCTTCATCAGTACTATGCACAACAAGGCATAGCCTCATTTGAAATCGATTGTCGGGGCTCCGATTTCAGAGGTCGCGATTTCGAAAATGTTATTCACCGGCAGCTGGGCCTACCTCAGATTGATGATCAATTTCAGGGTATTAAGTTTCTGAAAACAATTTCCTGGATCGACACCAGCCGTATTGGTATTGAAGGCTGGAGCTTTGGTGGATTTATGACCCTTTCGATGATGTTACACTTTCCCAATGTTTTTAAAGTGGGTATTGCCGGAGGCCCTGTGACCGATTGGAGTCTTTACGAAGTGATGTATGGGGAACGATATATGGACCGACCTGAGCAGAATCCTGATGGTTATAAAAATACAAATGTTAATCTTATGGTCGAAAGGCTCCAGGGAAAATTACTGGTTATTCATGGGGCTCTCGATGATGTGGTAGTATGGCAAAACAGTCTCATCTTTCTTCAGGAATGCATTAATCAGGGGAAACATATCAATTATTTTATTTATCCGATTGAAAAACATAATGTATCGGGTAAGGAACGCAAACATCTTACCGAAATGACTACACAGTATTTCTTGGATAATCTCTAAGGAATATTTTATGAAGAAATTTCAGATTATTTTTTAGATCTGCTGACAAGAAGACATTTAATAAAGCTAAAAAATCGACTTTATGTCGGTAATTGGCGGATGTTTTATTATGGCGAAAAGTTTGATAGTTATGTATCAAATTACTTGATATATGAATCTTGACAATTTTACTATAAAATCGCAGGAAGTTATCCAACATGCTTTTGAATTGGTGCAACAATTGGGAAACCAGGCAGTGGAAACAGGGCATCTGCTCAAGGCTGCTATAACAAAGGGAGATAGTGTTGCCGAATATATCTTTGGAAAGGCAGGGGTTAATACCGCTATGCTTGAAAAAGCACTCGAAAATGAATTAGCTTCCTATCCAAAGGTTTCGGGCGGTGATCCCTATTTAACCAATGAA
>CAYMQP010000370.1:0-3667 GCA_964392505.1 uncultured Bacteroidales bacterium | reverse complement strand
GGTAGTGACCGTTCTCCCCGAAATATCCATTATTTCAATTTTAACCTGTTCAGGATAATTCAAAGTATATACAATATTCAGGTTATCTGTAAAGGGATTAGGATAAACATGGTAATTGAAGCCCGATTCTTTTTGAGTAATCAAGATGCCTTCAGGATAAGCTACATTAATTGTTACCTGATCATAACCTCTTCCACCATAGTCGTCAGTTACCATCAATGTTATCCTGTGGCTTCCAAAGGGCAGTTCAACAGTTGGATTGGAACCTGTTGCCAGGCTTGTATCACCTAAGATCCATTCATAGGAAATTATGGTTCCATCAGGATCAGAACTTGCGGAACCATCTAGGTCTACTGTAGCTTTACCAGTACCGCCTATGGTGGTGACATTCTGATTAGGACCGGCATTTGCAATAGGTCTTAACACACCAGGGCAACTTGATGCACTATCGCCAAGTCCTGTGGGTATTGTTCCGGTATTTGTAATGTAAAACTTATCCATTTCAGTACCATCTTCCCTGTATGCCAGTGTAAGTGTGTGATCTCCGGCAGATAAAGAGAAGGTAGGGCTTCCTCCGTTAGGAGCGTTGTCCCACTGGAAGGTAGAGCCACCGTCAATATTATTCCACATCGTCCAAGCCCCATCATCCATTTTTACCCAGTACGAATCATCATCGGCTGTTGGCACTCTCGATCTGACCCATACTGTAAATACTCCATCATCAGCCACAGTAAAAGGTAATGAGACATGGTCCGAACTATCTTCAGGCGCACTCGAAGTACTATTATTTCCAGGTTGTATTTCCAGGTATATTCCATTTGAAGCTTCACCGCTTGTCAGAATATTCCAATGATCACCGACAGTTGCGCACTCAGCTTCAAACCAAAGATGCTCTTCAGTTTCTCCTGCCGGAAGGTTTACAGTAACTATAACACTGTCGGTATCGAGAGCGCCATCGCTATCGGTAATGGTAAGCACTATGTGATGAACACCGGTTCCGATCTCGATTTCGGGATTCATTCCTGCAGCTATCTCGTAACCTGCTTCCGACCATGTATACATTGTAACGGAACCATCCGGATCGCTGCTGGCAGAACCATCCAGCGTAAACAATTCGAAACCGTTACCGTCAGTATCAGTAATCGTGCTATCCATACCGGCATTGGCAACAGGGGGTATGTTACCTGCACGGCCTCCGCTATCAGGAAAATTCGTTAGGGTTGTAACACTCATCGCATCCAGTGAAGTTGTAAATGTACCTCCCGATGAAACGACCACGCCATCGTTGGAAACATTCTTACTTTCAGAGGTCACAAATTTGGTATAACTGTGATCAGTACCATTTTGAATGGCAAAATCGAGCGATACCGGATCTGAATTTCGGTTTATAGCCACAATAACCACGATGGTATCGCTGGTATATGCTGTAATATCCACGTTAGTGACTCCACCGGCAGTTACACCAACCCGGGTAAATCCGGGTCGGATAAACTTCGCATACTGCGACATCATATATCCTCTTTTTAAAATGTCACCTGCATTACTTAAAAATCCTGTCTCATTTATAGCATACCAATATACATAGGCATTGTAGTTGACCACCATACAATCGTGAATTTCCTTTGCGGTGGCCATATCGACCGAGTAACTGGTACCTGCCAGATAATGTTCAGTCATCCATACTTCTTTACCTTTATCCCTGGCCAAAGGATAATCCTGAATTCCTCCTCCATACAGGTGCCCTCCTACTATATCTAAATGAGGCTCAGCCGTTGCACTGTTAAGTATAGGATCGGTATAATCGTGGTTGAAATTCATTGATTCGGCAGCAAGCACTTTTGTAGTGGTAATTTTTGATCCGCTCTTGGTAAGAAAATTTACAAAGTCGACAGGATCCCATCCACACGAAGTATAGGTTGGTAACCAATCAGGCTCGTTCTGAAGCGAAATAGTATATAATGGAGCACCATTAGCAGCCATATAAGTGGCAAAACTATCAAGGTACAAAGCAAACTCGTCATAAAAGTTCGTGTCGAGTTTACCCTGGATGGTACTTTGATTTGTCTTCATATAGGCCGGAGGGCTCCAGGGTGTAGCCATAACGATAGCCCCGTTTTCTGTTGCCCTTACTGCTCCGGGAAGTTCAATCGGAAACTGAGTTGAATCAGTGGGAACAGGTACCCGAAGAATAGTCAGGCCTATCTGGCCCGGCAAGTTTCCAAAAGCTTTATCGATTTGATCCGAAGTCAGCTCAACACCCCATTCCGGTGAATGTGCTCCGCCAAAGCCTGTAATGGGTTGTTTCAGATCACTCAAATCAACAGTTACATCCTGTGCTGAAATTTGTAATATAATAGCTAATACTATTATATTGCACAATCCAATTTTTTTCATATTGATATTTTTTTGGTTTTATTACAGATTTGATTTTTTATATTACTACAGCTTGGTTGGCATGTTAAATTTATATTTTTTTGCTCAAAGTCAATATAAGAACTTTATTCAGGGATATAATCATCATTTCTTCTTCGGTCAGCCGGGACAGTTAATGAAAGCAGAAGCTTTACAAAAGTAAGTTAAAACCCTCTTAGAATATTCTGCGTATACATCGTCCATATATATTAGTTACCCAGGCTAGGAAGGCCTTATTCCACCACAAATTGCTTGTTAATAATCCCTGATTCCGAATTTATTCTTAAAATATAGCTTCCTGCCGTAAACCCTCCCAGGTTAATTTCGGCGGTCAGTGCATTTACCGTTTCTGCCGTGATAATAGTGCCCACTGCATCCAGGACGGTTATATCGTATATCATCATATCCGAACGGATATGGATATACTGGTCGGTCGGGTTCGGATACAGTTCAATATAAAGCACACCATTATATTCACGGGCAAAAAGATTGCCGTCGTCATCCACTGCAGAGATCAGGATGGTATTATAGTAGTTTTCAACATCCACCACATAAACGGTGTCGTAAACCACTAAGGTATCGTACGTGTCGAAAAAGGAGTTGATATAGAGGTTCATCGTATCCGATTCCGAATCTTCCATTCCGTCAGACACGGTTAATACCAACTGTACCATATCGTCGTAGTATACTTCGGGAGCTACAAATAACGGAGTAGCAGTACTGGCATAAATAAAGTTGATATCCAGGGCTGAGGTCCATGAATAGGTTAACGGATCCGAATCAAAGTCGTATGATGCACTACCATCGAGCATTACCAGATCCCTTTCATTAACTGTTTGATCGGGACCGGCATCGGCAACCGGTGGTATATTATCCTGATTAACCGTTATCATTACCATGTCCACAGGCGAATTATACATACCGTCGTTAACAACCAGGCCAATATGGTAATCGGTATCTGCACTTACTTCGGGAGCGGTAAAAGTAGGTGAAACCACATGCTTATCGGAAAGGGTAATCGCTCCTGGTGCTGTCCAGGTATACGAAATATCAGAGCCTTCGGGATCGTACGAACCGGAGCCGTCGAGTGTTACCAGGGTATTTTCCATTACTTCCTGATCGGGTCCGGCATCGGCCACTGGCGGAAGATCATCGCCACCGATCATTGTGATAATACCAAAAACCGAAGTATTATTCCAGGCATTATCTTCTGTCTGGTCTCCCGGTGTATCAGGATCATCAGGGTCCCATGCAC
>CAYMQP010000369.1:0-3680 GCA_964392505.1 uncultured Bacteroidales bacterium | reverse complement strand
TATCTTTTCAACTTATCCATTGGAAGATCAGGATTTGAAGACCACTCGTCGGAAAAATTCTCGTAAATAAAAACGTTGTTGTTTCCGGCTTTTTCAAATAAAGCAGCAACTTTAGTACATTCATCGACATGATATCCATACAGAATAATTGAATGTTGAGGAGTAATTCCTTTTGATTTTACAATCTCGATCCAGTCGATATAATCTGACCATTTTAAGGGCAGGCTACGTGCTTCTCTTATATGTCCTCCGCGTTTTTCTCCATTAAGTTTCCAGCCATTATACGCATCAACAGGTCTTATATCTAGGATCTGGTATTTCTTATCACCTAAAACACTAATTAGCTCTTTTGTTGAAATTATTCTGTATGTTTTATGCATATTTTTTGGTTATTCTTATGATTAAGTTTTGAAAAGCATAATGAACTCATCCCTTGAATAGGACAACTTTAAATTATTCAAGTAAGAATTACTTATTATTGCCTGACATGCAGGAAAAGCTTACGGCCTAATTAAGAAAGAGCATTATTGGCAATAATAGTAAAACTCGGTTGAAAGTGCCTGTTTTTACCTGATGAGTTTTTGAATTTAACAAATCATTAATGTATTCCGATGCATTTAATTAGGATTATCAGACATATGCAGTATACATTTTGCAGTTTTCCTGATTTTGAGTTTTAATCTTATTATATTCAACAGGTACCGTGAGCAAGGAGAGCTACATTTTTACTTTCATGATATAGTTGGTTATATACTTTACAGGCCTTTGGTGTTTTTTTCAAAATCACCTCCTTTATACCTTTCTTTTTAATGTATTTCACAACATTATCGGGGCACTGAACCATACCATCGACACCAATACCAATTATCAGAATATTAACATCTCGGTTAAAAACTCCTGTTATCATATCATTATCCAGTATATGACCCTCCCTTTCCTTCCATTTGGTTACTTCAGTACCTATTAATCGTATATCTTTCCCTTTACCAATTTTACCCATACTGGATTTGGAATGTTCATTACCCGAGATAATAAACTTTCCCCACGAAAAATGTTCTATTGGACCCTTTTTGTCATTAAACATAACAAAAGGTTTGTGCACAAGCATAAAGTTATGAAATGTTGTTTGAATTAATAAGATGACGTTTTAACTTATTTTAAATTACATTTATATCTGAGCTTATAGCAAAATCATTTTTTCTAAATTTGAACGATTCACAAACAATAATATTAAAAATGATGTTACTATTTGGACATTATTATTTATTTCTAAAGCAAATACTGAAATGAAATTAAAAGCCTCGTACCAAAATGCCGGTTGTATAGGATTTCAATTTTTAACAAACAATCCAAAAATTGTAAGACGAAAACTTCTCCTAATTTGTAGTATTATTCTGGTTTCTGCATCAGGATCATTATCAGTTTTATCTCAACCCTCCGGTGGACCCTATGGTCCGGTGCAACAAACTTATGAGATACCTGAGGATGCCGGGCAAATATACTATGTGGCTCCCGATGGAGAAACTGAAAATAAAGGTGAAACAGCAAATGAACCAACCACACTTGAAACTGCTGTTGAAAAGGTAAAAACAGGGGATGTAATAATACTGCGTGGGGGCGTTTACCGCACTGGAAATCTGATATTAAACCAGGGAATTACCTTGCAACCCTATGCCGATGAACATCCTGTTTTGAAAGGATCATATATAGCAAGTGAATGGAAGGATCTGAGGAATGGATTATGGATTACTTCCTGGCCACATATATTCCCATCGCAACCGCTAAGCTGGTGGCGGCGCGAAAGGGAAGGGAAAAAAACACCGCTGCACCGGTTTAATAACGATATGGTATTTATCGATGGAAAATTTCTCCAATCGGCTGGATGGGAGGGTGAAGTAGACGAAAATTCGTTTTATATTGATTATAATTCAGGAATTGTATATATAGGGCAGGATCCATCAAATCGTCTTGTGGAGATTACTGCCTTTGATGTTGCACTTCATAGAGTAACAGAGGATGTACATGGGAAAAAATCCGATAAAAAAGGCCCGGTTATTAAGGGTATAACTTTTACTCAGTATGCGAATAGGGCCATTGAGATAGAGGGAACCGAGCCCGAAGGTTTGTCCGATGAATCAGAACATGGGAAAGAGGTTGTTGGGACGGTCCTGGAAAATTGTGAAATTTCGTATTGCTCCCGCGTTGCTGCTTTCCTCAGAGGTGATAATCTGGTGATTAGGCATTGTAAAATAAGCAATACAAGCACGGAGGGTATTTACATTATAGGTTCCTCTGATGTACTTCTTGAAAAAAATATTTTCACCCGCAATAATATCGAAAGAATTACCGGATATTATCCTGCAGCAGTAAAAATATTTAATCAATGTTACCGTGTAACGTGTAACGATAATCTGGTTATCGATCTTCCGTATTCAAATGGAATTTGGTATGATGTCGGCAATGTCGATGGTGTATTTATTAATAACTGGGTGGAAGGTGTTGGCCAAATCGACTATAAGCCACGAAAAGATCGACTTTGGCCGAGCGATAACGGTTTCTTTTTTGAGATTTCAAAAGGAGCTGTATGCGCGGGGAATGTTTTTGTAAACTGCGATCATGGTGTAACGGTATTGAATAGTTCGGATGTCCAGATTTATCAGAATACGTTTGTTAATAGTATAGCATGCATAGGCCGCACGGCACGAGGTAGTGTGCCCGATCATTTCGGGTGGCATCCCAGTACAGGTCCTGATGTTAATGAACGTGACGGACATGTGTTTGTTAATAATTTACTGACCGGTGTTCAGAATTTTCAGCGACCATTATTTTTTGTGTGGCAGCCTGATACACTATGCGATCGTCTTCCAGACGCTCAGCTAAAAAAACTTGATAACAATGTTTATGTTCGTGACGCCGAATCTTATACAATGCCTTTAATCTTATGGAGTCCGGCAGCGAATAATGAGTGCCAAATAGGATTGAATGAACCAATGGATATATATAAAATGTATAACAATTTTTCTGCTCATAGTAAGTTATTCAAAAATTATAACGGCCCTTTATTTAAAAGTACTGAACTTGGTAATTATCAATTATTACATGATTTTCCTGCTGCTTGGAATGCTGTTCAACTGCCAGAAGAAATCAAACAACTGCTTAAATATCAAAAAGAATATAAGCCATTTGTTGGCGCATATGCTCCTATACCTTAATAAATTTATTATACGATTTATAGGACTTAAGGAATTTAAAATACACAAAAATATCTGGATGCCAGAAATGCAATAGTTTAACTTTCGGTTTAGACTCAGTTTTGAGTTATGATGTAATCGGGCTTGTTAGCAAATTGACTGGTTTTGATGTTTCTTTTTATATTGATCGATATAGAATCCCATATTTATTAAGTTTATAATACAGCCTTGGTTTGTAATTCAAGATATACTTTAATGTTTAAAATTTTAAAGTGAACTGTGAGTAGTTTTATATTCTTTCTTATGTAAAGTTTTTAGTTGGATTTTTTGGTAAGTTCAAATAAATCAGTTCTTCTGTCTTTCAGATTTTTTACACTGCCAAAACTGTGAAGTTCTGTCAACAGGTCGATATCCACATCGGCAATTAGTATCATTTCGGTATTGGGCGTGGCTTCAGCTTTAATTCCATTGGTAGGAAAGGGAAAATCA
>CAYMQP010000368.1:0-3684 GCA_964392505.1 uncultured Bacteroidales bacterium | reverse complement strand
TGTCCATACTGCTGATGGTATCCCTCGCCAACTACCTTCCCTTGGTGGACAACTACCGCTCCAACCAACGGATTCGGTTCAACACGTCCCAATCCATTTTTTGCTAGCTCAATACACCGGCGCATAAAAACTTCATCTACCAGATTGCTTTTAATGACTTTCATGTAATTTTGATCAGGAATACGGAAAAAATGCTATTATCAAACATTAAATCTGCTTTTTATTTACAATTGAATCCATTGTATCCTCAGCAGGAAATCGAAAATCTTTTTTCCATCACAATTAATCATGCGCTAAATTACAGCAAAATGCAGACACATCAGAATCTGCATCAAAATATATCCAAAGCGAAGGAGAAACAACTCCTGATGATACTCGATCGGCTTTTAACCGGTGAACCTATTCAATATATATTAGGTAACACGGAATTTTTTGGCTTGGTCTTTAATATTGATAAGCGGGCTTTAATTCCCAGGCCTGAAACTGAATTTTTGGTAAAAATGGTTGTAGAAGATTATGTTACGGGTTATCCGGAAAGCATCCTCGATATAGGCACCGGAAGCGGTTGTATTGCCATTTCTTTGGCTAAATCTTTTTCAAATTCCAACATAACAGCTATTGATAAGAGTGAGGATGCTATTGAGTTAGCCCGGTACAATGCCCAACAAAACGACGTTAGCATCGATCTGGTTAAGGACGATATTCTAAATCCTCAAGCAACATATTCTCTATATCATATTATTATAAGCAATCCTCCTTATGTGCGAAATTCCGAAAAACAGTTCATGCATAGGAATATCCTTGATTTTGAGCCGGAAGATGCACTCTTTGTAAGCGATGATGATCCATTGATTTATTACCGGGCCATTGCCGATTTCGGTAAAAAATACTTACATCAAGAGGGAAAGATCTATCTTGAACTAAATGAATTTCTCAGTCAGGAAATAATGAAATTCTATTCGCTTTCGTGTTATAAGGATATCACAATACATAAAGATTTAAATCAGAAAGACCGTTACTTAACTGCCAAAAAATGAAAAAAGTAACTTCCATATCGAAACAGGAAGCCCTAACACGCTTAATGAAACTATGTAGCCGGTCGGAGAAATCGGCGTCCGAAATTGAAAAAAAACTTAAAAACTGGGGATTGGAACAGTACATTCAGGAAATAATAACACATTTACGCAATGAAAATTATCTTAACGATACCAGGTATGCAAAAGCTTTTGTTCATGATAAAATACATTTCAATAAATGGGGTAGGATCAAAATAAGATATCACCTGAAATATATGGGTATACCTGCTGATATTATTGACCGCGAACTGCATTTATATGACGATCAGGCATATCGAGAAATGATTTTCGATGAATTAAAGAAAAAGAAGGTGTCATTGGACAAGCTCTCATTACAAAAAGTTCAGTTAAAATTATTTGCTTTCGGTAAACAACGGGGTTATGAAACAGATTATATCCGAGCCTATATAGATGAACAAATCAGAAAATAATTCTCATTTAAGTTTTTTAAATTTGCTTTTCAAAACAGGAAGGCATGATTACAGCTGAACAGATTAAAGATTTAGCCGGGCGCGAACTTGCGCTAAGGAGGCATCTTTGACATCGATAACAAGCTAAAGCAAATTACCGAAGAAGAAAGAAAAACTCAAACCTCCGATTTTTGGGACGATCCAAAGGAAGCGGAATCACAACTAAAAAAAATCTCAAACCTTAAATACTGGACTGGAGCATACCAGGAAATTAAAACTCATTTTGATGATTTACAGGTACTTTTTGATTTCTTGGAAAATAATGAAGCCAGCGCAGAAGAAGTAGATGAGCAGTATCAAAAAACAAAAAACCTGATCGAGGACCTGGAGTTTAAAAATATGCTCAGCGCAGATGAAGACCCGCTGGGAGCTATTTTAAAAATTAATGCCGGTGCCGGAGGTACCGAAAGTCAGGATTGGGCAGAAATGCTTATGCGGATGTATATTCGTTGGGGTGAACGCAACGATTATAAGGTCAGAGAAATAAGCTACCTTTCTGGAGAAGAAGCTGGAGTAAAATCGGTTACACTCGAATTCGAAGGTGAATTCGCTTATGGTTACCTTAAAGGTGAGAGTGGAGTCCATCGCCTGGTTCGTATTTCACCTTTCGATTCGAATGCCCGGCGCCATACCTCTTTTGCTTCAGTTTTTGTTTCACCGGTTGTTGAAGATAATATTGAAATAGAAATAAATCCAGTCGATCTGGAATGGGATACCTTTCGTTCTAGTGGTGCAGGAGGTCAGAATGTTAATAAGGTTGAAACTGGTGTAAGGGTAAAACATCTTCCCACGGGTATTACAGTTGAAAACACAGAAACCCGTTCACAGCTTAAAAACAGGGAAAATGCGATGCGAATACTACGCTCACATTTATATGAACTTGAACTTCGCAAACAAATGGAGAAACAGGCTGAAATTGAAGGTAAGAAAAAGAAGATTGAATGGGGATCGCAGATCAGGAATTACGTGCTTCATCCTTATAAGCTTGTTAAAGACCTTCGCACAAATGTTGAAACCGGAAATACGCAGGCAGTGCTGGATGGCGATCTGAATGAATTCATGAAAACATACCTGATGCAATTTGGTCAAAAATAAAAATATGTCTATGCTTAGTATCTATCACAATCCTCGTTGTCGAAAAAGCCGTGCCGGCTTAGAGTATCTTAAATCAAAGGGTGTCGATTTTAAAATCATCGATTATATCGGTAATGGTCTTACAGAAACTGCGCTGCGTGAAATTCTATTAAAAACTAATTTAACCCCGATAGAACTGATAAGAAAACAGGAAGAAGTATATAAGAAAGAACTTAAAGGTAAATCTTTTAATGATGATGAATGGATAAAAATTATTTGTGAAAATCCAAAATTACTGCAACGCCCCATTGTTGTGTCCAAGCATAAAGCCGTTCTTGGCGATCCGCCGGAAAATATAGATAGCATTGTAAATAAATAATTTTAAAGATAAAATAATCATGGATTACAGAACTGAATATGATACTATGGGCGAAGTCAAAGTGCCTGCCGATAAATACTGGGGCGCCCAAACACAACGCTCAGTAATGAACTTCCCTATTGGTCCTGCGGCTTCAATGCCTATCGAAATCATTCGTGCTTTTGGATATCTGAAAAAAGCTGCTGCTATTACAAATCAAAAGCTTGGCATGCTATCAAAAGACAAAATGAACCTTATATGTCGTGTTAGCGATGAAATAATAGCAGGTCAACTCGATAATGAATTTCCGCTGGTAATTTGGCAAACCGGTTCCGGAACCCAATCTAACATGAATGCTAACGAGGTTATTTCAAATCGTTCTCATGTTTTACAAGGAAATAAATTAGGTGAAGGTAAACCCGAAATACATCCGAACGATGACGTGAACAAATCGCAATCGTCGAATGATACATTTCCTACAGCAATGCATATAGCTGCATACAAAAAGCTCGTTGAGCATACTATCCCAAAAATTGAATTGCTTCGCGATACATTGAAAAAGAAATCGGAAAATATGAAGTCTGTCGTGAAAATTGGCCGAACGCACTGGATGGATGCCACTCCACTAACACTTGGACAGGAATTTTCGGGTTATACTTCCCAGCTCGACCATGGAATACAGGCGCTAAAAAACACATTGGTACAC
>CAYMQP010000367.1:0-3703 GCA_964392505.1 uncultured Bacteroidales bacterium | reverse complement strand
GAATGGGGGCTCGTTCCAGTTGGGGAGGAATACTGGAATGTACACAAAGTAAATTTATTGGCAGGTGGCCAGCCAATAATGATTTTGGTGCTATAACAGACAGAGGTGGAATAGTATCGATGTCCGGCTGTGAAATAGTGGACTGCTGGGCCGGGGTTAATAATGGTCAGAATACAACAGGAGACTTTTTACAAACAGGTGCTGCCGGAAATATTACCTCTTTCATACATGGTTGCAGTATCGGTGTAAGAGCCTGGGAACATTCATTTAGTTTCCATACCGGTGCAGCTTATATTACTTTTGGGACAGACCTATCAGGGGCTGCAGATGCAAATGGAAATAATCTACTAGCAAATGCGCCTGATTTCAGCTGGCAAGGTTAGAGTAAAATGAGAATTTATTATGAACAAACTGAATACGAACCGGGGAAACATAAGATAATAAAAATGTGGTCCTCGAAATTTCTTCAGCCTATGCCTGAAGAAAATGTAAATGAAGCTATTAACATTCCCTATCTTGTAATTGAACTTGATGAAAACTGGAACCGTGACCTGGTAAAAGAGCTTTTTACAAATGTACGGGCTGCAGACTTCGATATACTCCTTCCCGATAAGTTTTATATAGACAATGCCGGGGATATCCATTTCACAGATACTGATGCTTTAGTTCCTATTACCCAGAATCCAAATAAAGCAGACTGGGCTTTGTCGGTTCTGGCAGGGGCCACCGATGCCCAGATTGATACCTGGTTTTCTACCAATGTGACAACTCTAGCTCAGGCCAGGAATGTCATGGCAATGATGGCAAAATTAATTGCCAGACTAGCCAGAGAAGTAGGTTTTGAATAATGGCTAAGGAAGAGAAGAAAACAACCACCTCCTTTGTAATCTGGCCATTACTGGCCGGACTTGGTATTACTGCCTGGTTCTTCTTAAAAGGAAAACCGAAACCGGAAACTATACAATTACACGGGGTGGTAACCAGTCAACAAACAGGTGCTGCCCTAGCTAATGTTAGAGTAGAGCTCGATAATGGATTATTTCAATACACCAATAATTCCGGAGAATACCTTTTTGAAAATATGGAATTAGGAACGTACACGATATATTTCTCTAAGGACTCCTATGACCCTGTTTCCGGAGAAGTTTCCATTATAGATGGCGAAAATGTCCTTGACGTTGCTATGTCTCCTATTGTTTGGTTAATGCCTGAGTATGAGCTAACCTACGTTGAAGAATGGACTCACCTGGGGGATATCACCGACTGGAACATTTATCATATTGATGGGGAAGATGCTATCTGGGAACTTGACCCTGAGAGTTTTATTTCAGCACCAACCTCAATTAAAATAACATCTCCACCTACAAAGGAAGATTTTCTTATGATTAGTAAACGACCGGAGGTCCAGAATCTTCAGCAGGGACGTATAGTTTCCTGGGTATGGGGAAATCATAGCATATTTCCCTGGACTGACGGTTTACACGGTTTTATTTATGGTTTCAAAAACAAAAGTGATTTCCGTCTTATCGACTGGGAAATGTTCGGTCGTTGGCGGAAATACCGGTTGACCTGGTGGAATGATATCGATTACCAAGAACAACCACAACTCCATCTATTATTTGAAATTGTCGATGATAGTGACCCAGACGAATGGCACTGGCAAACAGTGAATGAATGGTACGAAGATAGATTAAGTGGTGACATAAACCGCATAGGTATTTTCTTTTCGAACCATTCTTCCATTGGATACAACAGGTCATGTAACTACGATAACACCGAGTTATTTAGAGTGAAGGTATAACCTGAAAGGAGATGTTTAAAATTGATTTTGCTCACGAAGATAATTTTTCATTGTTTATATCATTCAATCAGGAAACCAAGAACCATGATAACTCGGACTGCAAATCCGAAACCTGTTGAGATGTCTCCGGTCCCCTGGTGGGGTAGTAGCCTTATTTTAGTCGTTGGCGTAATAAGCTGGATTATTGCTTGCCAATTTCAGATATCAGGTCTTGATGAAGCTGCCCGGGCAATGGTTTATATTCCCCTCGGCAATATCTTCGGTATGAGCCTTTCAGTAACCGGAAGAATATCTAAGAAATAAAAGAGGAATAATCTTTAAATGTGTCTGAGTATATTTAAGAAGAAGGAGCCCGATAATCAAGAAGAAGAGACTGTTGAGCAGTGTATTGCTCGATGGGCTGAGGGTATGAGTGATACGGAAAAAGCAGA
Organism: uncultured Bacteroidales bacterium; assembly: GCA_964392505.1. Classification (GTDB taxonomy): domain Bacteria; phylum Bacteroidota; class Bacteroidia; order Bacteroidales; family UBA10428; genus UBA10428. The sequence goes on along the minus strand of CAYMQP010000367.1, from coordinate 1,471 downwards.
ATACTGGTATCATGTGTGCCAGCAAGCATTTGCTATCCTTGGGAAAGTTGATGTCCCTCGTCTAGAAATTACACCGGCACAGTGGGAAAAAGCCGCCCTTACACAATATCCGACTTTAACAGATTTAAAGATTGCCGACTCGGAGTTTTTTACTACTAACCTTGAAGGGATAACGGAAGTTTTAAAAAAGGATTGGACTAACCTGGTGCCTTATGTAGCCCAGATATCAGACTGTGATGACTTCGCCGGTAGGCTCTATGTTCATCTCTGTGATTATTATAAACTCAATTCAATAATACCTGTCTGGGGAGATACTGGTGGGGGTTATCATGGCTACAACCTGGCTGTTCTCTTTAATGAGAATGATATTCTTGTAGCCAGGTTAATAGAACCTCAGACGGACGAAATATTTATCGAAGAAGGTCCTCTCGGTAAATATACCCCCAGAAAAACAGCGACTGAATTAGGAATTAATAAAATAAATATTTGATATAGGGGCAGGGAACTATGAAACCAGCAAAAATACCTGATTATCTTGGCAAATGTAATATTCTGAAGACACATGACGATGGTGACTTAACTATTGAATGTTCCGGTGTAAAATATGTAGTTACTACTGAAGGTGATGTGTTCAAAGAGTATGATGCTACCCAATGTTTTATCGATGGTATGGAACTAGAGCAGCAATCCGAGGAATGGCAGGGTCTCAGTTTGCAGCAGAAAAGAGATAGGTTTTTAAGAGCTGCAAAAGAATGTATCAATTTTAAAAAAGAGTAAAAATATTGAGCTTAGGTCGTTTTTATCAGTATTTCTGGTTTTATACAGAGTTCTGGTTAACTCCAGAAGGTCGTAGACCTTACACATTTATATTTCGTGACTGGATATATACTCACGTTTGGCAATTCGTTATTTTACTCATTGTTTATCTCGGACTTAATATCTGGTGGCTGGTGATTAACCCAGTCCCTGCAGGAATAGTTATGTTCTTCTGTGGCATGCTGCTGGCTCACCTGGTCTGGGGTACAAAATGGATCGAGAATCAGCAGGAGGAACCGGCCTTTCTGGGCTGAATTAGTTGCCAAATATCAACTAATTATTTTTCGAGAAATAACCATCAGTCCATTTTTAATACTAATATTTCGACCAAAAGCTCGAATACAAATATAACGCTAAAGTGTTTGTAAAATTAAACCAAAAATATTAGTAGATTTCAGTCTCAAAAATTGTCTTTTTCCTGCTTATATTATAAGTAACGGTTTTTCTTTGTAAAATCACGGTAATAATATTACTAGGATTTTAACATTAGCCTGACCAATATCTGGTCAAAATGAACTCTCTAAATGAACACCAGTCAAGCATCCACTCAAGCATTCAGCCTCAGACATTTGTTCAGTTTGCTTTTTTGCGCAGGTTGAAAAAATGGTTATTACAATTTACCACATAATGTAAAAAGTGCGTTTCAGTTTACTTG
>CAYMQP010000366.1:0-3707 GCA_964392505.1 uncultured Bacteroidales bacterium | reverse complement strand
GTTAAACCCATCGAAATGACTGAGACGGTAATAGGATGAAAACCACATATGCCCATAATTATCCTCGCATATGGAGGAGAAACTGTAATCGAGTAATCCTGAGGAATTAAGGTAATTCAACCAGCTGGATCCATTGTAACAAAAGGCACCACGGCTCGAAGTACCAAACCACCCGTAACCTTCATCATCATAGTAAAGTGCATAGTAATCTTCATTTGAGACAGTATCAGCAGGTACAAATGAGGAATACGAATCTCCATTAAGTCTTACAATTCTATCCTGCGTACCAAAGAGTAATTCACTATTAGTATTTTCACAAATCGAATAAACAGGAATGTTGGAAAGACTATCGGGACAATTATGGGCTATCCAGATATCAGTATCGATTCTTTGTGCACCATTGGCAGTGCCTATCCATACTTCATTATTTGACCTTTGGTATAAACTCAGAACCTGATTACTGATAAGACCATTTCCCTCATTCATTACAGTAATAATTGAATTTTTAAGTTTTAATAGTCCCTGGTTTAAGGTGCCAATAAGTAACGAACCATCTTCAAGGGCCAGAAGTGAAAGCACATAAGTATCTTCCAATTCTGGTAACGATGGTGAATCAAAATCTGTTGCTACCCGATAGGAAACAATACCCTTTCCGTAGGTTCCAAACCATATAATTCCGTCATGTGTTTGGGTAATAGCCCGGATTATATTGGATGAAAGGCCATTACTTACTGTATAGTTTGCCCAGTAATTGTTATCATATCTGCTAACTCCGCCTCCATTAGTGGCTACCCATATATTATTCCGATTATCCTTGAAAACTTGGTAAATGAAATCATTTAGTAATCCGTTAGAATGATCAAAAATATCCCACAAACCAGTTTGCTTGCTTAATTTAGCTACCCCACTTTCGCTTCCAAACCATATATCACCATCAATACCTGAAATTATTGATGTTACCAAAGAACCGGGTAATCCACCGGTGTTATAAGGTGTATAATGTAACCATTGCGGATTAGAATTTATACTAACACATGCAAAGAAGATAAAAAATAATAAGTAGAAATGTTTCATAAATTCAAGTGTTGGGTTTGATAGTATTACAATACTTACTAGTGATAATGATTTAACTATTATCTAACCTTACTATCGTAAAGTGCACTAATATTTCTTCTCCTCTTTAATAATTACTTCAAACGGTTCTAATTCTTAAACCCAACCTATTTAGATTATATTTATGGAACCCTAATAATAGGATTTGACTCTATGATGATCAAATCTTCTAAAAAGTTGCGTCGTGATTTAGTATTTTAATAGAATACCAGAATTAAAAAGGATATTAATCCCAAGTAATAGTAACCCATAATCATAAATATTAATCTTTTAAAAGCTGATTTATTAATGGTGTTTCTATTTGTCCTGATATATAGAGATCAGTGAGAAATTAAAATACCATCGAAATTTCGCATAATATTAAATTACTAATATGTAATTCTGATTTTCTGATAGCTTCCTTTTATCGCTTTTCAACTGTTAGGAAATAATATTTTTTGCCAGAAAATTTATATTATCTTTAATTTCGAAACACCTTAATTCAATTAACATGAAAAAACTCAAAATTTATTTTATCCTTCTGTGCACCGGTGTCTTGTTTTGTATATCAGGATGCACTAAAAAAGAAAGTCCGAAAAGCTGTGATGCATTAGCTGCTGACTTTGAAGCAGCCCTTACTGCTTTTATTACGAATCCTACTCGTGAAACTTGTGAAGATTATGTCGATGCCCTTGAAGATTATATAAACGGCTGTGCTTTACTTACTCCGGCTGAAAGAGCACAATTTCAACAATCTATTGATGATGCCGATTGCAGCCAATATCAATAGAAATCGGAAACAAATAAAATATTTACTTTTCATAATAAAAACTGCCTTTGCCATAAAAAAGGCGGTTTTTTTATATCTAGTTATGAAACAGGAATAAGTTGTTACAAGCAATAAATTAATTCCTTTACAATTTTATACTGCTGGGGTAAAAAAATAAAAATTGATATATTTAGGCTCTGCTTAAACCTAATTACTAACTACTCAAAAAGGGGTAATCATGAATAAAAAAAGAATCACGGAGGTTGTGAAAAGTAATAAGATCCTTATTTCCGATGGTGCATGGGGAACATTTCTCCATAAAAAAGGATTAAAATCGGGGGAATGTCCTGAACAATGGTGCATTAATCGCCCCGATGATGTACTTGATATTGCTAAAAGTTATATTGAGGCAGGCTCTGATATGATCGAAACTAATAGTTTCGGTGGAAGCTCTTTTAAATTAGCCCACTATGGTCTGGCCGATAGTGCTGGTAAGTTGAATGAAGCTGCCGCCAGAATTTCCTCTCAGGCAGCAGGGGAAAACAAGTGGGTAATTGCTTCAATAGGGCCCACCGGAAAAATGACCGCATTGGGCGATGTAACCAAAGAAGAATTTTATAATGTTTTTAAAGAGCAAGCCATAGCACTTAAAAAAGGTGGTGCCGATGCCATTTGCGTGGAAACGATGAGTGCCATTGATGAAGCCATAATGGCCATAAAGGCAGCCAAAGAGAATACAGATCTGGAAGTAATTTCCACATTCACTTTTGAAGCAGCACCTGATGGAAGTTACAATACCATGATGGGAGTTACTCCTACTGAAGCTGCTAAGGCTGCTATCGATGCCGGAGCTGATATTATCGGCACAAACTGTGGCAATGGATTCAGGCAGATGATTGATATTGTAAAGGAAATGCGCACAGTTAATAAGGAAATTCCAATTCTTGTACATGCAAATGCCGGTCTGCCTCATACTGTTGATGGCGTGGATGTTTTTCCTGAAACACCCGAAATGATGGCCGAGCTTGTTCCTGAAATTGTGAAAGCAGGAGCCAATATTATTGGCGGTTGCTGCGGCACTACGCCAGCACATATCAAAGCAATTAAGGAAGCTATTGAAAAACTATAATCAAACTATTATAAACCTAACTCAATAAAAACGCAAAAATATGTCATTTAAACCCAGTTTTTTATCCACAGCAATTGGCAGTGTGCCTTTTGATGATATTGATTATGCCATTGATTTATCATTATCGACCCTCGATGCGCCCATCTGGCCGCAACTGTCTCATTTCGGACTGAACGAGCAGATGGAAATTCAGTATTCCGAAGGAATGCCCCGCATTGTAATCGACAGGGAAAAGAAACGAATGTATTTCGATACTACGGGGGATTATTCAGAAGATCTGGCAACATTTTATGAATCCTATCTGATGGCAATGGACCCGGATGAGGGTAATGGCGACTGCAGTGCAATGGAAATATCTTCCGATTTTTCAAAGGGAATTTACGCCCTCGAAAAACGGCTGAAATCAACAAACAAAAAATTACCCTGGCTTAAAGTCCAGACAACAGGTCCCTGCAGCTTTGCACTCACTATTGTCGATGAGAATAAAAGAGCCATATATTATAACGATGAGTTCAGAGATATGATAGTTAAGGCATTAGCTATGAAATGCCGATGGCAAATTCAGAAGTTTAAACCCTTTACCGAAAATATGATTTGCTTTATCGACGAACCTATTCTATCGGCTTTCGGCAGTTCAACTTATGTATCTGTAACGCGTCAGGATGTAGTCGCTCTGTTGAATGAAGTTATTGAGGCGGTTCATGCCGATGGTGCCCT
>CAYMQP010000365.1:0-3752 GCA_964392505.1 uncultured Bacteroidales bacterium | reverse complement strand
AGAAGCTCGTATTTCAGGATCGCTTCATTTTGTATAGGATTCGGGTAAATCAACAGGGTATTGTTTTGTTCAGAAAAGTTCAGTATTCCCAAACTTAATCCTGAAAGATAACGGGCTAAAGAGATATCCCGATCGGAACCCATTTCGGAACTTCCTGCTGCAACAATTTTGTTATCGGCCTGTATTGCAATAGCAGAACAATAACTACTACCTGAACCAATAGCTGTGGTGAGTTTACCATCATCATCAAATGAAAGATCGAGTGTGCCATCAGAATTGTATCGTACAAGCGCATAATCATTGTTTTCGCCATTAGAAGACCGACCCCCCACAACAATTTTTCCATCCTCTTGCAGGGCTATGGAGTATGCCCTATCATGAGAACTTCCTATATCAGTGGTAACTATACCGTCGACACTAAAAGTATTATCCAGTGTGCCATCAGAATTATAACGGACTACAGTAAATTCAGAAGAAGTTCCGTTAAGAGATTTGCCTGCAATCACAATTTTTTCATCTTGCTGAATAGCAACCGATTTAGCTCGACTGTCTCCGCTTCCAATTAGAGTTGTTACGATTCCGTCAACACTAAACGATTGATCAATTGTACCATTTGAGTTGTACCTGACCATGGAAAAATCTTCTCTCGTAACATCGTCTGAATAGGAATAACCGACGACAACAATTTTTCCATCCTCTTGCAGGGCTATGGAGTATGCCCTATCATGAGAACTTCCTATATCAGTGGTAACTATTCCGTCTGCACTAAAGGTATTGTCAAGAGAACCATCGGAATTATATCGTACTACTGCAAAGTCATAACCAGTGCCGTTATTGGAGTATCCTGCCACAACAATTTTACCATCCGGCTGGATAATCATCGATGTACCTGCATCTGTTTTATTCCCAATATCAGTAGTTGCTGCTCCGCTTACGCCGAATGAATGATCGAGGGTACCGTCTGAATTGTAACGAACTACTGCAAATTCAGATGAAGTTACGTTATCAGAAGAGCCTGCAATCACAATTTTTTCATCTGACTGAATGGCAACCGATTTAGCTCGACTGTCTCCGCTTCCAATTAGAGTGGTTACGATTCCGTCTACACTAAACGTTTGATCAAGTGTGCCATTGGTGTTGTAACGAGCTACCAGAATGGCATAATCAGATTCAATACGGTGTTCACCGGCCACAACAATTTTTCCATCCGGTTGTATGGTTACTGCGAGAGCTCTTTCATCATCACTCCCAAGATCACTGGTAACTATTCCATTTGTGCCAAATGTCACATCAAGTGCTCCCGGCTGAGAATATAAAAAGAAAGTAAGAAAGATCAACAATACACTGATTAACATTGATTTCTTCATCTGAATCATAATTATTTTTTACTAATATGAATAGCCTTTCTGCCCGTATCATTGCTGATGACTAAAAGATAGCTGCCCGCAGGCACAGTATTGCCGATACACAAATTTTCTTCATACATACCTGCCAACCTCTTTTCCTGTGAAAGAAATGTTTCGATAAGTCTTCCCTGTATATCGTACAATTCAAGCGTTATATTTTCTTCTTTTAGAAGCTCGTATTTCAGGATCGCTTCATTTTGTATAGGATTCGGGTAAATCAACATGAAGTTGTCATCTGTTGAAAAATCCACCATTCCAACATTCAATCCGGACAGGTAGCGGGCTAAGGAGATATGCCAATCGGGATCCATATAAGAACTTCCGGCTGCAATAATTTTATTATCAGACTGTATTGCAATAGCATTACAACCATCACAACGTGAACCTAAGGCTGTGGTAAGTTTTCCATCGTCATCAAATGAGTGATCCAGCGTACCGTCAGAATTGTATCGAACAAGTGCATAATAATAATGTTCGCTGTTATAATAAGAGATACCCCCCACAATTATTTTTCCATCTTGTTGCAGAGCTATTGAGTGACCAGATGAGCCATAGTCTCCTATTAATGTTGTAACTATACCGTCGACACTAAAAGTATTATCCAGTGTGCCATCAGAATTGTAACGGACAACTGCAGTACTACCTTCTGATCCTTCCTCTGATAATCCTGAGAGTATAATTTTACCATCGGGTTGGATTGTTAATGCATAACACTCCTCGTTCAAACCTCCAAAATCTGTTGTTACAATACCATTATCTCCAAATGTATTATCAAGAGTACCACCTGTATTGTACCGAACAACTGCAAAATCTAAATTAGTACCACTGGAAGAACGACCACCTACAACAATCTTTCCGTCCTGTTGCAGGGCAACGGAGGATGCCCTATCATAATGACTTCCTAAAGCAGTAGTAATTATTCCGTCCACACTAAAGGTATTGTCAAGAGAACCATCGGAATTATATCGTACTACTGCAAAGTCATAATCAGTACCATTACGAGAGTATCCCGCTACAACAATTTTATCGTCAGGCTGGATAATCATCGATGTACCTACATCTCTATCATTTCCAATATCAGTAGTTGCTATTCCGTTCACACCAAATGAATGATCGAGGGTACCGTCTGAATTATAACGAACTACTGTAAATTCAGAAGAAGTTTCGTTATGAGAATTGCCTGCAATTACAATTTTTCCATCTTGCTGAATGGCAACCGAGTAAGCTTGACTGTCTCCGGTACCAATTAAAGTAGTAACTATTCCGTCAACACTAAACGATGGATCAAGTGTGCCATTGGTATTGTATCGGGCAACCAGAATGGCATTATCAGATTCTATATCAATTCTACCGGCTATAACAATTTTATCATCCGGTTGTATGGCTACTGCATTAGCGCTTTCACTATCACTTCCAAGATCACTGATAACTATTCCATTTGTGCCAAATGTCACATCAAGCGCTCCCGGCTGAGAATATAGAAAGACAGTTAGAAAGATTAACAATACACCGGTTAATACTGATTCCTTCATTTTGAATCGTAACTTATTTTTTACTAATATGAATAGCCTTTCTACCTGTTTCATTACTGATGACTAAAAGATAGCTGCCTGCAGGTATAGTATTGCCGATACACAAATTTTCTTCATGCGCACCTGACGATCTTGCTTCCTGTGAAACAAATGCCTGAACCAGTTTTCCCTGAATATTATAAAGTTCTATTGAAATGGTTTCTGCACAGGTTAGTTCGTACTCCAGTGTAACCCTATCTTGAACCGGATTCGGGTATATCAGCATTAAGTTGTCGTCTATTGAAAAATTCACCACTCCGACACTCAATCCGGATAGGTAGCGGGCAACAGCAAAGTCATCGTTTTCAGTGTTCACAGTAAATCCTGCTACAACTATTCTTTCATCTGCCTGAACAGTCATGTCTTTTCCATAATCGTTGGCATCTCCGAAAGGCGTTATTACGATACCTTCTTCACCAAAAGTATCATCAAGAGTACCATCCGAATTACAACGCAAAACAAAAAAATCATAATCATCACCATTATGAGAGTATCCGCTGACAAGAATTTTGCCATCTGACTGAAGTATCGAACCTTCACAATATTCATTACCATCACCAACAGGGATAGTCACTATTCCATCTGAATCAAAAGTATTATCCAGAGTGCCATCAGTATTAAAGCGTGTAATCAGGATATCCCTGTCGGAACCATTATTCATATGACCAGTGATAATAATTTTACCATCATTTTGCAGGATAATCGATTCAGCTACATCATCGGAGCTGCCAACTGGCATTATTACAATTCCGTTTTCGCCGAAAGAACCATCCAG
>CAYMQP010000364.1:0-3763 GCA_964392505.1 uncultured Bacteroidales bacterium | reverse complement strand
TTAATTTGGAGTGGTTATCAATATCAATCGTGGAATATTGATGAGGCTGATCTGATGTATTTTCGTCAATTTAACGATGAACCAATTGTATTCTTCGATTATAGCATGTTACCACGAAGCCATATAATGAACTTCTTTGGCAACGATCCGGCATATCCATACAAATTACTTACATCGAGTCTTTTTGAGCCATTTATTAACGAAGTATTACCGGAAGTTTATCAGGGGGTTGATAAGATAATAGTTGTTTATAAGATAGACAATGTTTTCGATAGAATCAGGCTACAAACTGCCTCTGATTTTTTCTGGAATCCTGATAACTACGATCCTGATTTATCGCTTTACCGTACAATAGTAAGCGAATTTGGCGATGAAAATGCAAAACGCCTGGTTTATTTCAACGATTATTATTTCAAGATCAGATCTGATATTTTATTAGCCAGTGCTCAGAAAAATCCTCACAAATATCAGAAGAGAATCACATCGAACTTTAATGAAATTAAAAGAATATTGATAGAGCTTGAGAAAGATTCAATAGACGGAAAATATCAGGAATTATACAATACAGTCAAGCAACTCACTCTGGAATTGGAGAATCAGCTTATTAACTCCGAATTGCTAGTTGGAGTCTATTAAAAATTTATTAACCTTTGCGTAGCGAGAACCATTATGAACTTTTACGGAAATCAAATTCTGGCTGTTAATATTTGCAACATGTTTCTTTCAGTATTATTATTAATTTAGATTTATCAGTGAACGACGATGGGCATGAACGAGAATTACGATCCATTTTTTGAAGAGGAAGGACTTTTTGAATCAATTATCAGGTTTGAAGAAATGGTACACAGGAACGATTCCTGTTATTTCGATGTTTATGAATATGAAAATATCATCGATTACTATCTCGACCAGCATAACTATAATAATGCTATTACTGCCATAGAAAAAGGACTTAAACAACATCCCAATTCTCCATCGCTTAAATTACGTTTAGCACAGATATACATTCAAAACGGAAAACCTTCAAAAGGTCTACATTGTATACGCGAAATAGAACCTATGGATAGTTCAAATTATGAATTGTATCTGCTAAAGGGAACGGCTCTTAATGTATTGGGAAGAAAAGATGAAGCACATCAGGCATTTGTTAAGGCAATAACCCTAACAGTTGATAATAAGGATGATGTAATATTCAGTATAGCTTGCTCGTATTTAAATACGCGCCAGTATAAACTGGCTATCAAATACTTAAATTTGGCCTTCAAAACTAATCCTTACAATTTAGCGGTAATTCATGAAATGGCTCTTGTTTATGAAAAAACCGATCACCTCGAGAAGAGTATCGAATATTATCATAAGTATCTTGATATTGATCCTTATGCTGAGCATATTTGGTTTAATCTAGGCATGGTATATTCCAGCATGGAAGAGTATGATATGGCGATCGAGGCATACGATTTTGCCATAGCTATCAGTCCCGACTATGTATCGGCATATTTTAGCAAGGCTAATACACTGGTTAATGTTGAAAGATATTCTAAAGCCATCGAAGAATACATGCAAATTATCTTACTCGAACCCAATAATGTGCAGGCTTATTCCTATATCGGTGAATGCTATAATAAGCTGGGAATGCATAAGCGTTCCGTTTATTATTATAGGAGGGCTATCTCAATCGATAAAACATATAGCGATGCATGGTACGGATTAGGTATGGCGCATTTCAATATGGAAGATTATAACACTTGTGTTGCGTTTATTAAAAAAGCTAATAGTGCAGATCCGGAAAATCCAGATTATTGGTATATGCTGGGTGAAGCATATCGTAAACTCGATCAGCTTGATAAATCGGCCGAATCGTTTAATCGTGCTGTCGAGCTCGATCCTACCGATTATGAAGCATGGCTTTCACATGCTGATATATTTTTTATTGAAAATAAATTGACGGAAGCAATTTCCCTGCTGAATAAAGCCTATGAATACAACAAAGAAATATCGACCATAAATTATAATCTTGCAGCGTATTACTTTTATAATAACCAGCCTCATTTGGCATGTGAATTCTTTGAGAAAGGACTTCTTATTAATTATAATGAATACAACGATGTATTCAATCGATATCCGATGATATCGAACCATGAAGTTTTTTCTCAACTAGTGAAAAAATACAGAAAATAATGTCAATCAGAAATGAATTATAGTTTACCTTATATTCCGGAGCGGTCAAAAAAGCCCAGGAACGAAGGATTGACCATGGTAATGGATAAAGGGCTCAGTGTAAGAGAAGCCGAAAATTTTATCGATACCTGTGCAGAGTTAACTGATTTTATAAAATTCGGATTTGGCACATCAGCCATTACAACCCGACTCGAAGAGAAATTAAGAATATATCGCGAAGCCAATATTCGTCCCTACTTTGGCGGTACTCTATTTGAGGCTTTTGCCATTAGGAAAATGGTAAATGAATACCAAAAATTAATTGACAAATATCAACTCGACCTTGTTGAAGTATCAGACGGTTCTATGAGTATGCCTCATGAAGAAAAGCTGGAATATATTCGCACCTTATCGAAACAGACCACAGTTATTTCGGAAGTTGGTTCGAAACAACGGGGGGTTTTTATTCCGGCAAATACCTGGGTTGAAATGATGAAAACTGAGTTGGAAGCCGGATCGTTCAAAGTTATCGCTGAAGCCCGGGAAAGTGGCACTATAGGCATTTATAACAGTGACGGATCGGCAAATGAAAACCTTATAAATACCATATCGCAACAGATAAAGCCATCAGATGTTATATGGGAGGCTCCGGGAGGAAAACAGCAGGTATGGTTTATAAAACTTTTCGGATCGGAGGTTAACCTGGGGAATATTGCTCCCAATATTGTTATTCCACTGGAGTGCCTTCGCCTGGGTTTACGCGGTGATACATTCTTCGATTTTCTTCCGAAAGAAGAAAAGACACATAAACAACATACATACGATTATTTACCGAATCTCGATTTTCAGATTTAAACTTCTTTTCATTACCGGCTTACTTTGAAAGTTTATCGATTGTTACAGTTCGCATGCTGATTGGTATGTCGATAAAACTCTCTGACTTCCAGCTTTAAGCTTTTATACATGTTGCAGCGATAATAAGACTTAATTGTAATAGTCGGATTTTCACATAGGAATTGCATAACTCAGTCGGTGCTACAATAAAAACATTAAGCATGGGCTTTACCTGTTTTAACTTTCTTCAGAAATACTATCTTAGCGCCGGATTTAAATATAGCTATGGTGAAATACATCAGATATTACTTATTGCTTATTCTGAAGGGTGCAGGCATGGGTGCTGCCAATGTAATTCCTGGTGTCTCGGGAGGAACGGTAGCCCTTATTACAGGGATATTCGAAGAATTAATTGACTCTATCAAATCATTCGACCTGGAATCGTTACGCTTATTGCTTCGTGGCAGGTTCAAAGAATTTGCAAAACATGTAAACCTGTACTTCCTACTGGCAGTTTTTATTGGCATTGCTTTGAGTATTATTTCACTTGCAAGAATCTTGGAGTATCTTTTTACATACTACCCGGTATATATTTGGGCTTATTTCTTTGGATTAATCTTAGCTTCGATCTATTTTGTGGGTCGAACTATTAACCAGTGGAAAATATCCGGGATCAGTACCTTTCTCATTGGTACGGCTATAGCACTTTCTATTTCGTTTCTTTCACCGGCCACAGAGAACGATAATTTCTTTTATCTGATTGTGTGTGGTA
>CAYMQP010000363.1:0-3779 GCA_964392505.1 uncultured Bacteroidales bacterium | reverse complement strand
GAAATAAATTTTTTAAAAACCCTGATGTGCTTCCCATGTGGGTGGCTGACATGGATTTTCGAACACCCGATTTCGTATTGAATGCTATCAGGGAAAGATTAAAACACGAAATTTTAGGATACAGTTTTCAACCCGATAGCCAGTATCAGAGCATAATCGACTGGGTGTATTTACGCCACCAGTGGAAAATACAAAAAGAATGGATTGGTTTTACACCTGGAGTGGTACCTGCGTTAAGTTTTGCTGTCCTGACTTTTACGAATCCTGGCGATAAAATAATGATCCAGACTCCGGTTTATTTTCCTTTCTATTCGGCAATTAAGGACCACAACCGGCAAATGGTATTAAATCCTTTAAAATTAAAGGATGGCCGTTACTATATGGATCTGGATAACCTGAAAGCCCAGATCGATTGCCAGACTAAAATGATTATCCTTTGCAGTCCGCATAATCCGACGGGTAATGTATGGCAAGAAGAGGAACTACTTGAACTTGCAGAAATATGTATAAAAAATAATATTCTGATAATTTCCGACGAAATACATGCCGACATTGTTTATAATGGAAATAAACATATTCCCACGGCCATGTTAAACGAAGAAATTGCCAATTGCACCCTGACTTTGATGGCTCCGAGTAAAACCTTCAATTTTGCCGGATTATCCACATCGTATTTTATTGCTTCCAATAAAAAACTATTTGATAGAATGGATCAATCAGTAAATAAAATGCACCTTGGGATGGGCAATATATTGGGCAACGTTGCACTCGAAGCGGCCTATCGAGAAGGAGATAACTGGCTCTCCCAATTAATAGGGTACCTTCAGCAAAACATCGTCTTAGCAAAAGATTTTATCAACAACCATATTCCTGTTTTAGAAATAATCGAACCTGAAGCCACATTTCTCCTCTGGATTGATTTTCGGAAAACCGGGTATGATGATAAAACCTTAAACACTTTACTGGTCGAAGAAGCAAATGTTGGCCTCAGCAACGGGATTATATTTGGAAAAAACGGCGCCGGATTTCAGCGTATTAACATAGGTTGTCCGCATTCGATACTCGAAAAAGGACTGCAACAAATCGCCGATGCATTAAAAAAACCACGTTAGTAATAACCTATTTATAAACTACTTATTTAAACCGGGTTTTACGTTTTTTTATTATCTTAGGAATAGAATTAAAATTAAATCGGCGCTTAGAAATGAGATTTAAAATTGCAACAAAAATCGCGTTCGGGTTCGGGCTTGTGACTATTGCTGTGCTGATCAACAGTATACTCACCCAGAATGCTATTCAACGAAACCAGGAAGTTAATGATGAAATAACTAATGTTTATTCACCTTCGCTGGAATGGATAAATCAAATGCAGACGCTCATTTCCGATTCCAGAATGCTGATTAAATCATGGGTACATATTGATAAAATTTCCGATACTCCTGATAAAATACGTCTTAAGGAACTTCATACAACAGAATATCCCATGGTTATAGATACCTTGAAGGCATTAAGTAAAATGTGGGTGTCGAAAGAAAATCAGGAAATACTTGACGAATGCAAAAAACTCCTCGCTAATATCGATGTCACGATTTCCGATACACTCTTTCCGCAACACCAGTATATAATGGGTCAGTTAGGTACTTTCGAGAGCTACGACGATCCATTTGTTGTTTTTGAAGTAACACCGATGACCGAGGAGGGTGGTGAGGTAATGAATCTGACTGACAGAGTACTATCTGAAATCGGAAAACTGAAAACGTATCAGGAAGAAATTGTGAACCAGGGACGCATTGAAATGGTAGAACAGTTCAAAGCCTTTAAGAAATTTATCTACTTTATGTCAATAGGTCTTATCCTGGTGGCAATAATCATAGGTGTGATAGTAATTCGTTCATTAGCCAGTCCCATTAATAAAACAAAGACCATACTTCTACAAATGAGTAAAGGTATTCTGCCAGAAGAAAAACTTAAGGAAGGCGGTGATGAAGTAGGACAAATGTCGAAAGCACTTAACGAGCTTGTTCAGGGCCTGAGGGATATCACAGATTTCACAACCGCTATTGGTAAAGGAAATTTCGATGTCGATTTTAAACCATTAAGTGAAGAAGATACCTTAGGATTATCGTTGCTGGAAATGCGTGAGGAGTTGAAAACTGCAAAAATTGAAGAGGAAAAACGACAGGAAGAAAATCAACAGCGCAACTGGGCGTCACAGGGCGTGGCACTGTTCAGCGATATACTGCGTCAGAACAACGATAACATAGAAGTACTCGCCTACGAAATTATCAGCAATATGGTACGCTATACCAACTCGAACCAGGGAGGAATTTTTACTGTGAACGATACTGATCGGAATAATATTTATATTGAAATGGCTGCCTGTTATGCTTATGATCGTCAGAAATACCTTAATAAGCGTATCGAGGTCGGTGAAGGGTTGGTAGGCAGATGTTATCAGGAGCAGGAAAAAATATTCCTAACTGAAATACCCGATGATTATATAAAAATAACTTCAGGATTGGGCGATAACAATCCGACATGTTTGTTGCTTATTCCGCTTTCATATAACAATAACATTTTCGGAATAATGGAAATTGCCTCATTCAATGTTTATAGGGATTTTGAAATAGAATTTATTGAACGTGTAGGCGAAAATATTGCCGCAACTATATCGTCGGCAAAAGCCAATATTCAAACTGTTCAGCTACTCGAACAGTCGCAGCAACAAGCCGAAGAAATGTCATCACAAGAAGAGGAGATGCGGCAAAATATGGAAGAGCTCCGTGCAACACAGGAGCAATCGGCTCGCAAAGAAGAAGAACTTCTGCGCGAACTGGATATGTTACGCAAACAACTTCAGGAAAGGGTCTGAGTGTAAAATCAATCGATTTTTACATGAGCCCAGTTCTCACCCCTTCGTATCCGGTTTAATTGAGTATGCGTAATTCCGAATTCTTTAGCTATTTTATACAGCGGATTTTTACCTCGTTTTAGCTTTTTCTTCAACCGTATTACATCGGTCTCCGTTAGCTTGGCATTAGTAATCTCTCCTTTCCGCCGTTCAATAGCTGCCGCCGTGCGCGGACTTTTCCGGCTATGGGCAAACATATCCTTTTTGGTGACCCACTTGAGGTTACTGACATTGTTATTCCATTTATCGAAATCCTTGTGGATTACATTATTGCAATCTCCCTTAGGTAATCCGATAAAATTCTCAGCAACCAAACGATGAAGACTTTTTGTGATACGATTACGTGGGCCATCTTTCGGATCGGTTCGAAACGAAAAATAGGCATACCCATTCACATTGGAAGGATTATGGATTTTCCAGTCGTCAATCTTCCGAATAAATCTTCTGATTCGGCCGTAATTCGAAATCTCATATTTTTCATATGGATCGATACCTTGGAAATAGACTGGTTTCCATTTCTCATTCCAGTAATTTTTGTTGGCCATAACTTCAATTTTGCGATAAAAATACAAAAAGTGGTTTATATTATCCAAGCAAAAAAACAACTACAGTATGAATTTTACTAAAATTTAAGGGTTATTTCATCATATAACGCTGTCGTACTACTTCAAAAGCAATTATTCCAAATGCTACGCTAACGTTTAACGAGTCTATCGAATCCTGCGAGGGAATACGTAGTTCACAATCGGCCATACGCAACAAGGAAGCTTTTATACCACTTCCCTCCGCTCCCATCAGAACGGCAACAGGACCAGTCAGGTCAGCATTAAAATAATTCTCTGTCGATTTTTCCGATGCAGCTACTACC
>CAYMQP010000362.1:0-3802 GCA_964392505.1 uncultured Bacteroidales bacterium | reverse complement strand
ATTATATACTCAACCTGAGGAAGTTGCCTATGCTTATGAGGAACTTAAAAGGATCAGTGATAATTTTACTATTGCTGCCTCATTCGGTAATGTTCATGGTGTTTATAAACCTGGAAATGTGAAATTAACACCTAAAATTTTAGATAACTCGCAAAAATACATCGAGAAAAAATTCGGAACTGGACCCAAACCTGTTAGTTTTGTTTTTCACGGAGGATCGGGTTCAAGGCGAGAAGAAATTCGCGAGGCTGTTTCGTATGGAGTAATTAAAATGAATATCGATACAGATACACAATGGGCATTCTGGGATGGTGTTAGAAAATACGAAGCCATAAACCACGATTACCTTCAGGGGCAAATTGGAAACCCCGAGGGTAAAGACAAACCAAATAAGAAAAAATACGATCCCAGGATGTGGTTGCGTGAAGGTGAAAAAACCGTGGTTGAAAGGTTGAAAATTGCTTTTGAGGATCTTAATTGCCTTAACAGGAATTAATGAGACTAATACATAAAAAATTGGCTTCCTGAATTTGGAAGCCTTTTTTATATATATACCTTTTTTAATAATATTGTGAATTCATTCTCAATCAGTCAGTAATATTTCATGACACGACACGGACATCCCAGAGCACAGTTTACAAGTAAATTCGGTTTAATTGCTGCTGCAGCCGGTTCGGCCATTGGTCTTGGTAATATCTGGAAATTTCCTTATATAACAGGAGTATACGGTGGGGCAGCATTTCTTTTTGTCTACCTGGGATTTATTCTGGCCATTGGATTACCTGTAATGCTTTCCGAATTTATAATCGGTAGAAAATCAAGACGAAATGCTTTTGGAGCTTTTAAAAAACTTGCCCCAGGTACCCCATGGATGATTATTGGTTCGTTTGGTGTGGCAGCCGCTTTTATTATTCTATCATTTTATGGTGTTGTGGCGGGCTGGAGCATAAAATACATTGTATTTTCACTTACCAATCACTTTCACAATAGTGCACCCGAGGCAATTTCGCAAGCATTCAACACCTTTATTACAAATCCACAACCCTCGGGACCTATTCTTTATCAGTTTATTTTCATGGGATTAACTGGCACTATTGTATTAGTTGGGGTTCAGAAAGGAATCGAAAGGTATTCGAAAATACTTATGCCAATACTTATAGTTATTATTATAATACTTGATATACGTGCAGTAACATTAAAAGGAGCAGGTGAAGGATTACATTTTCTGTTTAATCCCGATTTTTCCAAACTTAGTTTTGAGGGCGTATTGAGCGCCCTGGGTCATGCCTTTTTTTCACTGAGCCTAGGGATGGGCACATTAATTACTTATGGTTCTTATGTGAATAAAAATAATAATCTGGTGAATACTGCCATTCAGGTTACTGTTGCTGATACACTGATAGCCATTTTAGCAGGTATTGCTATTTTCCCAGCTGTATTTGCTTTTAATATTGAACCCGGGCAGGGAGTAGGTTTGATTTTTGTTACATTACCCAATGTTTTCATGCAAATGCCCGGAGGGCATATCTTTTCTATACTTTTTTTTGTTCTGCTTACGATAGCAGCGTTAACATCGGCAATTTCAATTCTTGAGGTGGTTGTAGCCTATTTTACTGAAGAATTGAAAATACAGCGACGGCTTTCCGCAATATTCGCAACCGCGCTTATTACATTGTTGGGAATAATATGTTCGCTTTCGCTAGGGATATATTCCGATATTGAAATAGCGCACCGAAATATATTTGATTTTCTCGATCATATATCAGCCAACATTTTGCTGCCACTTGGTGGGATGTTCATCGCATTATTTATAGGCTGGGTATTTGGTCGATACAAAGTATTTCGGGAAGTAGCTCATGGTGGAAAACTAAAAGGATGGTTTTTAAGGATTTTTATGATTCTGGTGAAATTTGTTGCTCCTCTGGCTATTTTTATTGTTTTTCTACAGGGTTTGAAAATCCTTGACTTTATAATAACCCCATTTACCGGAAAATAATTCATAATAAGTAATTCCATATTCAATACACATTTGTTTTGATAGGCACACTTACAGATAGATTGAATGAGGCATTTGTACCCGCAGTAAATGTGCTGGAGAAAATAATATTCTGGGATTTAGCGAAAGCATTGGGCATTAAATTACCTTACGAAGTTCCTTTTGTTGTAGTATGGCTCGTACTGGGAGGTATCTATTTTACGTTACGGCTACGTTTTATCAATTTTCGCGGATTTCGACATGCTATTGATCTTGTACTCGGAAAATTTGACCGATTTGGGGAGCAAGGTGAAGTATCCCATTTCAGAGCCTTAGCTACAGCTCTATCTGCAACGGTCGGCCTTGGTAATATTGCCGGTGTGGCTATTGCTATTGCGGTAGGTGGTCCTGGTGCTACTTTTTGGATGATAATGGCCGGTTTTCTGGGTATGTCGCTGAAATTTTCGGAATGTACGTTAGGACTTAAATACCGCAGGATTTCTAATCATGGAATTGTTTCGGGAGGTCCTATGTATTACCTCGAGGAAGGATTACAGAAGAAAAACCTGAAATATTTCGGTCTGTTTCTGGCTGCTCTTTATGCTGTATTAATTGTATTGGCATCATTCGGAGGTGGTAACATGCTTCAGTCAAATCAGGCTTTTGCCCAGCTTTGCCAGGTTGCTCCTTTTTTTAATGGAAAAGGAATAATAATAGGCTGCATTCTAGCATTTTTTGTTGGGCTTGTCATTATTGGCGGATTAAAAAGTATCGCCAGGGTTACTGCGCGAATTGTTCCCTTTATGGCTGTGTTTTATATTATTACTGCCTTAACCATTATTGGTATAAATTACGACCGTATTCTGGAGGTTTTATGGTTAATATTACGGGAAGCATTTAATACAGAAGCAGCCAAAGGTGGTTTTTTGGGCGTGATGATCATGGGATTCAGGCGGGGTGCATTCTCCAACGAAGCAGGTATTGGGTCGGCCTCCATAGCTCATGCTGCCGCCAGAACAAATATTCCAATTCGGGAGGGGCTTGTTGCTTTGCTTGAACCGTTTATTGATACTATAGTAATTTGCACGATGACAGCTCTTGTGATCATATTTACAGGTGTTTACGAAACGCATTCTGGGCTAAATGGTGCTCCACTTACTTCGGCAGCCTTTGCTACTGTATATAGCTGGTTCCCTTATCTGCTGGTAGTGGCAATTTTTCTTTTCGCTTTCTCGACTATGATTTCCTGGTCGTATTATGGCTTGAAAGGATTTCTTTTTTTATCATCCAAATTCTGGAAAAACATTAAAATTCCAGCGGTTATTTACCAGCTATTATTCCTCTTTTTTGTAATACTTGGTTCGGCAACTAACCTTACCGATGTGATAACTTTCTCAGATATGATGATATTGGGGCTTGCATTTCCAAACTTAATTGGATTATTAATTCTTAATAAAGAAATCAAGCAGGATTTACAAAATTATTTAAAGGTTTCAGGTAGATTAATGCATTAAAAGCAATTCATAATATATGAGTCGATTTGCTTGGATAAAAAGTATACTTTCTTTTTCAAAATCAGAAACAAGAGGACTTATAGTACTTTTTGTCATAATGCTTGTACTACTCATAATACGTTCTGTCATGTACAGAAAGCTGAACCGATATGATCTAGTTTCCTACTTATCGGCTGATACGAATGCTATTATAGAATCGGGGAACAACTCGAACTATTTTTTAAATTCGGAATCTCATGATAGAATCACGAATTTGTCTTCCCAGCCACTCGATCCAAATAAAGCCACATTTAATGAATTGGTATTCTTAGGA
>CAYMQP010000361.1:0-3804 GCA_964392505.1 uncultured Bacteroidales bacterium | reverse complement strand
GTACCTATCTGATCAATATATACGATCTTAATAAACAACAGCGGATGCAAATGATCAGATTTACTGTTAAAAATGAACCTCAACCCGATACGCTGGTATTAAGTCATAATGCCCAGAATTTTTACTTTCGCCTCAAGCATCATTATTTTGTCTTCCATACGCACTCAGGCAAAATTGTTGACGATTATTATTTCCCCGATCAAAGAACCATTACACAACTTAAATACCAGAAAAAAATACCACCAGAGTATTATCAATGGCAGAAAATAATTGCTTTTCCATACTATGATAATCTGTTCGTTATTCGCCAGGGATCCGAAATTTTGGCAATTGATGCTCAAAGCGGCGAAGTTCTGGATACCTATACAGGATTTTCACGGAATGTCAGCTTCAACAAACTGGAATTTAGTACTGATGATAATTACATTATTATGCACGATAACAGAAACCGGTTCTATGTTTGGAAAACAGGCCAGAAGAAAATACTGAAACGACTAATTGGCGATGAATTGGTACTTTCTGGCGATAATAAGAAGATTATTCTTAATAAATCAGTTGACAAGAATTTTTATGTCTATAGCTTCAACTTACCCTCTGGTATCCTGAAAACAAGGATAAGTAAAAATTTACTATTGAGGAATTATCCTCCTCCATCATTTTCGGAAAAAACAATTGAATATTACCCTGAGAAGCAGGAATATAATCTGACAAAGTTAAGTCCCACAGGAAAGTACCTGATGATGGGTATAGTGAATGACCGCTTATCGGATTTATACATGATTTTCGATGTAGAATCGAATAAACTGGTGGATTACTTTGAAGAGCGTCGACCCGATAAGAAAGATGCAGAGATCGACTGGATAAGTGATAACGCTATTGAGGTTAATGAATCAGAAAAGACGGCAAGAATATATGAACTACCTCCTCATGGGTTGCCTATACATGCCGATTTTTCATTGCCTGAAATTCCTATATATATCGAGACTGACGAATCGTATAGAAAAATGAAATCAGGTAGTATTGTAACCTCTCGGAAAGATTATATCGTATTCCCTTTCACTACTAACGAAAAAAATGGTTTTATCATAAAGCAAACTCACTCGACGAAACAGAAATCGCTGATTATCGAAGATTATCAGTTTCATTCATTTACTGCCGAGGGTAAAGAAATGGTTGTGCTATCGGCAAATAATATACCATTAAAACTTACTATTTACGATTTATTCAAATACAAGCAGGTTCCCGATGGGTACTTAACACGATTTGATAATACAATAAAACTTGTTACTGAAGACTGGATAAAGAAAGATGGAAATCCGCCTGAAGGATACACTTATTATCGCCTCGATTCAATAATACCTTTTTTATCTGTGAACGATTCATTATCGGTTTATTTAGTTAAGAAGTCGATAAACTTCACAGATTCTGTCGTTACCTTACAGGTTCATTTACTCGATAAAATGGGAAATTATTTTTCCGGTATTAGCGGCGATAAAAAATATTACTGGTGTGGTTTGTTTGTGCGCCGGCCCGATGGCAACTTAGAAGAGATAAATGATTTCGCTGTGGATGAGTATCAAGAAAATACTGATTTATCCAATGCAATTTCGGTTGTAATGGATCATAGCGGATCCATTGGTAACGACCGGGCCTATGAAATTCAGAAAGGGGCCAATTATTTCATTAACGCAAAAAGCGATAAGGATGGATTGGCACTTATTAAATACGATCACTTTATTGGTATCGAATCGCAGCTGACCAATAACAATGAAGAACTTAAGAAACGATTAGTTTTTGGAGGAATAGCAGGATATGGAGGTGCTACCGCACTTCTCGACGGAATCAACACAGGTATATCGCTTTTAAAAAATAAAGAAGGTTATGACCGAAAAGCTGTTATTATCCTTACTGATGGTTATGAAAACAGTTCGTTAATATCGCAAAAGAAATTGTTAAAACGCGCACTTGAAAACAATATAAGCATTTATACAATCGGATTTGGCGATTATGTTAGCGATGAATACCTGGAAGCATTGTCGACATATACAGGAGGAAGTTATTATCGCATATACAGTTCACGCGATCTACGATGGATATTCAACGATATCTATAAAAAACTTAATAACTATTATGCTATAAACTTTAAAGTACATACGGTAGGTAAACATGAGTTAATTCTTAAGCTGTGCATTGGTAATTCGGAGCCGCTAGTAGCTACATTCGATAATACACCGCTACCACCTATTGATAGCATAGTTACTGATGACTACTGGATAAAAGTCCCTCATGTAAGTCTTGTTCCGGAAAACTTTTTTATAGAGGAACCCGACATAGAAACTTTACTAAACGAAATAGAACCTGTAGTCATAGCAGAGAATTCCGATTCACTGAAGATTGTCAAAGAATTCAACCAACTGAAATTCCCTGATATTCGATTTGAATTTGATAAAACCATTATAGTAAAAGGTACAGATGAAGGACTTGAAGATGTGATACATTTCCTGAAGAAATACCCTTACACTTTAATCGATATTATCGGTCATACCGATTCGCTGGGTACCGACGATTACAATATCGACCTATCGATCCGCAGGGCTGAGAAAATTAAAAGTATTTTAGTAGATCATGGAATTAGTGCTAAACGGATACTCATTCATGGCAAAGGCGAAAGAATGCCAAGGGTAAGCAATCAAAATCCAAATGGCCGTTCACTGAATCGCCGTGTAGAATTCAGATTAATCGTATTGGAGGAAAGCAGACCAAAAAAAAGAAAAGCAGGTTAGTTATAAATTAGATTCCCTACTACTAATAGGAATAACTGTCAAAAGTCTCAAGCTGCAAATCATCAGGTAATACGCCTACTGTGAGAATAAAAAATGTCAGTGCTTTGGTTCCCGGTTCCAGGTGTCCTCCAACCACACTGTTTTCATCGGCCAGGGTAATATGCGCATGAATTCTTTCGTTAAAAATATATCCCTGTACAGCTATTAAATCCATGGGAACTGAAGCCTTAGGATATTCACTGGCAGGTGGCAGGTTTTTATCACTTACTACATGATAATGATAATCGGTAACAGAACCTATTCCTGATAGAATAACTGCATTTTTAATATTTTTTTCTTCAACAAATATTTTTAATCCTTCCAGCATATCAGTACCGGATCGCATACGGACTACCTCAATTCGTTCAAATTGTGATGTTACGGAAAATACTTTCGGCATCTCATCCTGTGAAAAAACAGGAAAACCTAAGATTATTAACTGTAATACAATGATTAACTTTTTCATAATAGATTGTTACTTTTTGTAAATTATTTTAAATCAGTAATTTATATAAATTTACATAAACTAAAAAATCATATAATCAATCTGATATCTATTCTACTGTATTGATAAAATTTTAGCAGCAAAGTCAGTATCCGAAGGATTCTGTCCACTTGGAAAAGAAGGAATAATGAGTTTTCCCTTCTTATCCGCTTTTAGAGTAGCTTGGCTAATCCATTCACCTGTTGAAGGATTATACCATTTTAGCATATACAATTGATCCGGAATAAAGCCTCCTAATTTTGGCAATACCGATTGATTTTCGAAATACACCAAGGCAAAATCTTTTTCAGGTGTACGCATCATATATGTCCATCCGTCAAGACTTTCATCACGACTACCAGGAGCTTTCTGAGGATAAATATCAGATGTAGCTGTTTGTAGCGCCTGGTATTTACTACCCTCTGACAGGATAAAGGAAGCTAGATATTTCATATATTCTGCCGATTTGTATTTTAATGCGTCCCAAAAATGCGGACG
>CAYMQP010000360.1:0-3817 GCA_964392505.1 uncultured Bacteroidales bacterium | reverse complement strand
CATCCATCGGGCGACTTAAAATATCCGAAGATGCATCGGCTACAAGAGGTACAGGAGAATCAATATCATTTTTTATTTCTGTACCGAAAATGGTATTGTTCGTTGTGATATGAAAATAATCAGCATCGGCAGGTATGGTATAATCTTTAGGGATATACGTGTAATTCCTATCCTTTGAAGATGCTACTATTTCCACATCACCAAACAATTTGGCCTCTTTAATGGCTTTTGACGACCACGACCCGGTATCGAGATAGGCTGCTTTCTCCTGTAACAAATTGTAAGGTACCATACAGAAATTTAGACTTGCCCCACCATGAGTGAATACAACAGAATGAGAATCGGGCACAATAAGAAGTTCACGAAGTAATAGGGCCGTTTCCTCAATTATTGCTGAAAACTCTTTTGAGCGGTGTGATATTTCCATGACTGATAATCCAATACCGTCAAGATTCAAAATACCTCTTGCTGTGAGTTCCTTTACCTGTTCAGGAATAATCGAAGGACCTGCGTTAAAATTGTGCTTTTTCATATTCTGTTTATTTATCTTTTATATATAATTACCAGCTGCAAATCTAAAATAAATCAATTTTATATTTTATTTGTTAAAGAAATAACAACTGGAAATTGAAGCGATAAAAATACAAAAATATCTAGTTTATAGTCGACCGATTCAGAAAATATCTATTTACAAATTACTAACAGCAACCGATACCATATTACATAGTTATAGCTCAGCGAGGTAATAGTCTTTCAGCACCGGAATTTTATCGGTTAAGTTGAATGTGTGACAGTATTCAAGTACATCGTCCAGACTATTTTTTTTCAACCGGTGTCGTTGTGCAACTTTTTCGAGGTATTCCATCATATTGCTACTTGCTAAATTCCATAAATCGATGGAAGCATAGGTTGAATCGCAGATGGTATAAAAATGATCGTCTTTAAGTACCTCCTCAGCTAAGGATCCCGCAAAGAGTGTATCTTCCAAGTTGAATTTTTGTTTCCATCCTGCACATAGTACCAATAAATCATGTTTCTCTTTTAGGATATAATCAGTAAGTGCCTGATGATTCAAGTATGCTCCAATTAGCACCCTGTAACTATGGCTTGCCATCATAATAGTATTGGTGCCATTGGTTGTACTGTACACAATATCCTGGTCTTTTACACGATCGGGAGTAAAATTATAGGGAGAATTACCAAAATCGGCAAAATCGCGTACAATACCATCGCGTTCGGCAGCCACCATAAAACCTTTGCTTTTATATTCCTTAGCTTTCTCCAATGTAGCCACCGGAATGATACGTTTTGCACCATTCATAAATGCCGTACATATTGCTGAGGTTGCCCGTAAAATATCCACTACTACAACAATGGCGTTGTCGTTTCGGAATGTATCGTAAACAGCAGGAGTAAGACAAACTTCAACCTTGCATTTATCCATATTTTACTGGTTTTTAATAAATGGAAATTGAACCACCATGGCACGTAAATATTTATTGCGTACCTGTACATAAACCTCATTTCCGGATTGAGCTTCATCAATATGAATATAAGACATACCAATTCCTTTTTTTAATGTAGGAGACATGGTTCCCGATGTTATCTTTCCAATTTCGTTTCGTTGCCGGTTAAATATAATGTAATCCTTTCTCGGTATTCCACGATCAATCATTTCCAATCCGACCAATTTTCGTGTAACTCCATTTGCACTTTGTCGCTCGATTATTTCACGGTCAATAAAATCGCCTTTCGATTTTAATTTTACGATCCAGCCTAATCCGGCTTCGATGGGTGATGTTGTTTCATCTATATCGTTTCCATAGAGACAATATCCCATTTCAAGCCTTAAGGTATCGCGGGCGGCCAGACCGGCAGGTTGTAATCCAAATGCTTTCCCTCTACCGAGAAGCATATCCCATAAAGCTTCAACCTTTTCATTATGACAATAAAGTTCAAAACCGCCTGCTCCCGTGTAACCTGTTGCTGAAACGATCATATCGTCCAAACTACCAACTGCTCCTGTACAAAAATGAAAGCCGGGTAATGCCGATAAGTCTCGATTTACTAAAGGTTGAAGAATTTCAGCAGCCCGTGGACCCTGAATGGCTACAAGCGACATGTCTTCCGAAGCATTTTCAAGACCAGCACCGTATGTATTATACAGGTTTATCCATTGCCAGTCCTTATCGATGTTCGATGCATTTACCACCAGCATATACTTATCGGTTTCATACCTGTATATAATTAAATCGTCGACAATCCCTCCATTCCCATTAGGCAAACACGAGTATTGGGCCTGACCCACGTCAAGGGCCGATATATCGTTAGTCGTTATATATTGAAGTAATTCCAGCGAGCCTTTACCCTTAACCCAGAATTCACCCATATGCGATACATCGAAAATACCTGCAGCATGTCTTACAGTCAAATGTTCCTTTATAACACCTGAATATTCTACCGGCATTTCATATCCGGCAAATTCTATCATGCGTGCTCCAAGTTCTCTGTGTTTATGAGTGAGAGGCGTTATTTTCATCCTTTGCACTTTGGTGCAAATGTATAAATTAATGTCTGAGAATTTGATGATAAAATCCCAGTCTTAAAACAGAAAAAGCTCCCAACAAATGTAAGGAGCTCTTTATTTAGTGCAGTTTTAATGTTATTTGCTGAGAACTTTAAATTCAACACGCCGATTCTGAGCTCGGCCTGCTTCGGTGCTATTAGGTGCAACCGGCTGACTGAAAGCATATCCTTTATATTCCAACCGACTTGGTGAAATTCCTTTTTGAACAAGGTAATTGACTACCGCTTTAGCCCTATCGGTCGAGAGCTTTGTATTAGTCCGCAATGAACCTATATTGTCTGTATGACCTGAGATTTCGATACGAATGGTTTCGTTGCTTTGCAGCAATTTCACAACGTTATCGAGACCGGCATACGACTCAGGTTTTAGTGTCGATTTACCAAATTCGAAATATATATTTTTCAAAATAACCTTTGCTCCCACTTCTACCCTGTCGAGTAAGAAGTTTTTAACTACTACTTCATCGTAAGTGCGTTGTGAAAGATCGACCATATCGAGGTATAACAGATATCCTTTAGCCACTATCTCAACACCATAAAGTTTCGTTTCGGGGAGTTTTACCGAATAATTACCTGTTGAATCGGAAATTGCCGTTGCTATAACCCGACTTCTATCGCGATCAATTAACTCGATCTTAGCAATAACAGGGCGCTGATTTTCCGAATCGTTAATAAATCCTCTCATGAGGATAGATGTATCAACGGCCAGTTTATTGAGTGGAGTAAAATATATATTATCGTATGGTTTTCGGGCACCAGCCAACAGATCTTCAACATCGGCGGCAAGCATATCTTTTTCCGCACCAAGGTAAATTATCTTATAGATATCCATTCCGCCTAAACCCGATTCCCGGTTTGAAGAATAATAAGCTGTTTTACTATCAGTAAGTTCAGTATAGAAAACATCGTCGTTAGGTGTATTAATTGGATATCCCAGGTTCAAAGGTTTTGACCATAGACCTACATTGCTTAAAGTACTTTGAAAAACATCGTAACCTCCCATAGAATTATGCCCTTTGGAGCTAAAATATAGTACACTGTCATTTTCTCCGAGACTAACTCCCAATTCATCGAAAAATGTATTAAGTACATTACCAGCATTTTCGGGTTTGCCCCACTTACCCTGGTTATTTTTCCTGCTAATATAGATATCGTTCCCGCCATATCCTTTTTTTGTATTACCGGAAACAAAATATAGTGTGGATTCGTCCGATGAAATGCACATCGACAC
>CAYMQP010000359.1:0-3834 GCA_964392505.1 uncultured Bacteroidales bacterium | reverse complement strand
ACTCTGCATAGTCGTATAATTCAGAGGAAATCGGAATGGGTGCAATATCCATAAAAGTCTCATTCTCAGGCGATACTTCCGTTAATATATCAATCATGATAGTATCGGCATTGGTCGAAAGTTCTGGTTCATCATTGTCTTTATCTTTTGAACAAGTTATTAAAGACAAGAGGATAACACTTAAAAAAACTATATTATAACGCTTCATATTATTTCCTCCTCATTTTAGTTAATTTGACTTTAACTATATCATTTCGAAATAGTTGAATATATTTATGTTTAAATAACATTTTCGTAAATTAAACCTCGTGGTTATTTGCCTCTCCCTTTCGAGTTTTATTTGAAGCCACAGGTGTCGAATCTCTAAAACCTTTCGCTGATAATCGGTCATTTGAAATTCCCATCGAAATAAGGCTGTTAACCATTGCTTCGGCACGTTGCTCGGATGGTTTTTAGTTAGCATCTTAGCTTTAATTGATTTCGCTCGAATGGTAGTTTTACCCACATCGAAATGAGTACCGTTTGTAATAATTTTGTCATTCTGCAAAAACTTGTCGTAAAGCTTTACATTCCCCTCTGTCAATAAAAATAAGCTCATTGCTTATTCCAATAAAGGTAAAATACATTCGGGTAGTTCAGGAAATCTCTCAATTAAATGATCGTAATAACTCTCACTATTAATGCAATCATCATTATCTTCCTCGACACAGGGTATTTCAACCACTTCCCATTTCCCGTTTGTATTATGGACCAGTGCTACTGCGTCTTCGAGCTTTATCGTCCCATCGATAGATTGTGGTAAAGCATCAATCCATGCCCATCCTTCATATACCTGTAAATACTCTACCACAAAAATCACCTCCATATTAACCATTTTATTAACTTCCGCCCGTAAAGCATCGAGTATATCCTGCCGCTCTGCAGTGCCTTTTGCTGGTATATAAGTATCTTCTTTTATACAATTCTGAGCATTGATTATTATATTACTATTGAGTAATATGATAATGATAAATGATAATGTATATTTCATTTCTAGTTTTAAACTCTTATTTTACTGTCTGGTTTTTTACTTGTTAAAACAATTAATGCTGTATCTTACAGATAAATTGTATGCTTAGTTCGAACCACAATCTATAACAACTTCATCGCAATCGAATGAACACCAGTTTCCTGCATGTGTATCAAAATCATAGTATGAGATATATTTTATTCTCATTTCCGATTCGAGTAAGCACCAAGAGCTGGATATCGTTGTTAATAAATCACCTAGCCATTCAGAGAATGATTGCATAGATTCATGGTGACCATTTATATAATCATAGGAATATATTATATCAATATACATAACATGCCTGATATAGTCTTCTCCTCCCCAAGGAGTGTAAATAGTATAGCCTTCGCCAACAGTATAAGTGGATGTAGATTTAGGCTTGTTAGCTATAATATCATTAAAAGGAGTGTAATATGTGTTTATAATAGTAGTAGTATCATGATTGGTTACCAGCCAGTCATGAATACGATAACCCTCATCATCGTCTTTATATCCCCCCCATTCATCATAATCAAAACCATAATATACCCCGCGTATAAAAGTCTCAAGAAATTTACTCCCCGTAAGATGATCAAAAGTTTGTATTGCCGTAAACTTATATTCACCATGATCTCTCTCCCTCTTACATATACTTTTATGTTCAAGAGGAAATTCTTCACAGCCTAAGGATTTCCAATGTAATGCTTCACCTGATTTTAAAGAAGAAGTTTCCAGTAAAAATCCCGGATTTTCTATCATATCATTAAAGTCCTCGTAAAACTGTATTACTCTTTGAAAATTTGTGTCAATTTCAGCATAATCGTATAATTCAGGCGGAATTGGAATGGGGGCAATATCCATAAAAGTCTCGTTCTCAGGTGAAATTTCGGTGAATAGTTCGATCATAACCGTATCGGTATCGGTTGAAAATTCAATTTCTTCATTGTCTTTGTCTTTTGAGCATGTCAATAAAGACAGGATGATAATACTTAAAAAAACTATATTAAAACGTTTCATAATATTTCCTCCTTATGGTTGGTTAATTTGATTTTAATTATGTCATTTTGAACTATAAGAACCTTTGCTTTGCAGATTATAATTTCACAAATTCAACTCTCCGGTTATTTGCTTTACCTTCAGAGGTCGCATTTGTATCAACAGGTTTGCTTTCTCCAAAACCTTTACTACTTAACCTGTCTTTTGAAATGCCCAGCTCTATTAAAGTTTTCATCACCGTTTCTGCTCTATCTTCCGATAATTTCTGATTAAAAGTTTCATCACCATCACTATCGGTATGACCTTCAACGCTGAATTTAATATCTTCATGGGCTTTCATTAAGTCATATATTTCGTTTATTACGCCCATTGATTCAGGTTTGAGTGTAGCTTTACCCACATCGAATCTAATTCCGTTTGATACAATTTTACCATCTTGCAGAAAGCGATCGTAATATTTTACTCCTCCTTCAGCAATTCTGACATTTTTAACATAATATCTGTTTTCATCACTTGCATGATAGGCATAAAGCGATATTCCGGTTGGATTACATTCCAAATGAGGAATGTTAATTAGGCGTGTTTCATCAATGTATCCTTTAGTTTTTCCATTGGTATAGGCAATAGCAATGTGTGCCCATTTGTTCTCTATCGAACCATTATTCGGGATGTTACTTCCGGCAGGATATAGTGACATTGAAGTTGGCCATAGCTCTACATTATTTGCATTACCACAGGGAGCCCTTTGGTTTTTCCTGTCATACAAATAAATATTAAATGTGCCGTTCCCATAATATAAATCTAATTCAACGGTGAAAACATCGGGAAGATAATCTGTATCAGAATTTTTTAAGTAGGGAACAATAGTTGTACTACCCTCTCTGAGCATGATCACATCATCACCTCCAAAGTTGGCAATCTCTGCTGTACCCCTGGCAAGATCCCATCGAGATGGAAACTCGCCATTTTCTTCATTTTCCTGGTTATCTTCAAAAATTATTTTATCACCTGGTATAAAGTCGTATTTCGACCACAATAATTCAGGTTTAGGTTCTTCTCCTGAGGTTCCCTGCTTATCTTTATCTTCGCTTCCTTCCGAAGATGATCCCGAACTATCCTTGGTTTTCTCTGTATCAGCTCCCTTCTCCTCTTTTTCATCCTTATCTTCTTTTACCATATCGATAACTGATTCTTCCGATGCGTCTATTCCTTTATCAATAGCCTGATCGGTTCGATTTCTGATCCGATCCTTCGTTTTGTCCTTTACCCTGTTTAAAAAATCGCCCTGGGCTGAAAGTGTAAGGGTTATGAATGTTAGAATACAAGTTAGAATTATTGTTCTCATTGCTATATATTTTTATAGGTTATTTGCAAACAGTCGTTTGAAAATCAAATTAGGAAGTAAATTTACCACACCTTATATTAAAGGTAAAGTGGGATTTAGAATTCTCTGCACTTCGTTGAGAATTTACCTATAATTTTTTAGTATTGATACAATCAGGTAGTCTATCAGGAAAGTGATTCGAGCTTCTTCAAAACATATGCTCGTCTTTCCTGTGAAATAGGTACTTGCGATTGATCTCTCATAATCATAGTGCCTCCATCGGTTTTCATATAACGATCGATATAATCGGTATTTACCAGGTGCGATTGATGAACTCTTATAAAGCCTGCATTTTTAAGCATTTCGCTAAATTCCTTGATCGTTTTCGAAACCAGTATGCGCTTATCGTCCCTGAGATAAAAGTACGTATAGTTGCTATCAGCCTCGCAACGAATAATATCATTCACATTTATGAGGTGAAGGC
>CAYMQP010000358.1:0-3851 GCA_964392505.1 uncultured Bacteroidales bacterium | reverse complement strand
GAAATCCGGTCATTTTATTATTTTCCTTTTGCCCTTAATTTTATTGCCCACAACGGTTTGCAGGTATGTTTAGTTGCTGATGTATTTTTTCTACTTTGTCCATGTTTACGAAATTATGAAAATTTTTGCATTATCAGTGCACCACTGCATCGGCAATTAAATATACCTGCTGTTGTGCTTAGTTGCATAT
This sequence comes from uncultured Bacteroidales bacterium, assembly GCA_964392505.1. GTDB lineage: Bacteria > Bacteroidota > Bacteroidia > Bacteroidales > UBA10428 > UBA10428. The sequence goes on along the minus strand of CAYMQP010000358.1, from coordinate 3,661 downwards.
TTGTATTTCATTCATTATATAGTTTTATTAATTCTGTATATGAATATACGCCGGGCCGTTCATAAACAGCATCCAGGTTACCCTCAGAATTAAACTGATATGTAATTTGTAACTGATCATCCGATATAATCAATTTCTGATTTTCGATTTTCCCTTTAAAACGTTGCCAACCCGGTTCAAAAATATTCCACTGATAGGCAACACCCCACGAAAAAATTGCATCGACTTCCAGATTTTCATTTATTTTCTCTACTACTAACAGATGATCCAGAATACCCTCCGTAACGCCAAACCATTTACCTGAGAATTTCCGAATAGTTGCCGGCACTTTTGAATTCGGCGGAACAACCACTGCATCATCAGGCAAAAATGTTGCCAGCTTATTATTCGTCAACATGTCATCATAACTAAAGGAATAGTTAAATTGGTAATTTTCAGGATCATTAATCCATCTAAATATTTCTTCTTCCGGCTCCATCGAATCCAACCAATAATCAGGGTTAAATCCAATGCATTCTTCTAGATTAGGTATAATTAAAAATTGTCTAGGAAGTCTGGCAATAAATTTTGAGTTTGGAAGATAATAGGTACATGCATCTGAAAATTGTGCAACGCCACCTGTATTTTCTCCAATAATTATTCTATTGGAAATTGATTTTGAATAACCTACCATAGACTCTCCACCTGATAAGACTCTCCTATTGGTTAAGATAATTAGTGTTCCTTTATAACTACCTGACTTATTCTGTTTTGAACTTGAACCAAATTCCCAATTTTTAACAGGCGATGTACGAAATTCTTCATTTTTTTCACTATTTGTCTTTATTAGGTTTTTATATTCAGGCGAAATATCGGGCATTGAACTCAAATTATAATTGGCATAATATTGTGTTATTGCGGGTGAGGTAAGCATAGCCCAACTCATTTCCCATTCTGAACCACCATTTAAATTTCGAATAAAAGTTTTTGGAAAAACGGATGACCCTCCTCCATTATGAAATAAATTAACAATAATCGTATCTTCATTCTTGAGTTGATTCCCCAATTCCATAAACTTTTCCATGTCTGGATATAGTCGGTTTTCAAAACTTGCTGCTCTTATCACAGGAATATTTTCTTTACGTTCGATATAAAAAGGTTTGGAGTCATAAAATCTGGTATATAATAAACGGTTCTTATGAAAGGGAATCTGAATAGTTATATTATTAAATGAAAGTTCTCTTGAAAAAATATTACTAAATGATAATGTGCCGATTAAATAATGACTTTTACCTGCAGGAGAAAGTGTTCTGAATAAATATTTTTCCGCATCTTTTTGAGTGAAAATATCTCCCACCTTTACTATATCAGTCTGAGAATCGATAACTTTCAATAAACCATTGTGTGTTTTTTCAACAAGTATATCACAATAATAAACAGCTTTATGCCGATATGCGTGGTTGTATCTTAAGCCAATCAACGCAATATGACCGTCATAGATCTGTTTTAATACTTTTGTAAGTTCTCTTTCAAATTCATAAGTTAAAACAGTATCTGTATCTTTTTCGCAAATAAGCTTTTTTAAACCGGTAAAATACTTTTTAAAATCAACCCCTTTATATTCCCAATATTCAAAACCAGCATATGCTGTGCTTAATAAATACTCAAACATTTCAATGTCTTCTATGGCCTCACGTTTAGTAATAAAAGCCGGAATGGATTTTTTATTAATCCCATAATATGGAATAATTTCTTTGTAGTCAACATCAAGATTATTTCGAGTTATATATTTATTAAATTCATTTGGAATATTTATTACTTTATCATCCTGACAACAAGAAGTTAGTGTAATTGAAAGGAATATCAGGATTAAAAAATTTAATAATTTGTTTCTATTTGAATAGTTCATTACAATAGTATTTTTTCAAGGCAATTAAGCACAAACTAGTATATATGCATATTTTATACACATAACCGTCTATATTAGAGGGTAAAGCGTAAGTTTATTTGTTTTATTACTTCTTGCAAATTACAATTTCCTTAGGCTTAAGTCAATAGTTATTGAAATTTTAATAAGTAAACCTCCTTGTTAATCTAATATTAGATACCTCTTCAGCTAACTGAAGCAGCCTTCGCCAAGCGCGGAAAGATAATAAAAAAAGATAGCAGCCCTTTTTACCCTAAACGAAAGGCTGCTATCCAAAAAGCGTCATTCATTCACAAGTGTAAAATTAAAAAATCTTTAGTTGTACGCGTCGGAAATGCAGTTTTTTACCTGGTTAACTAAAATTAAGAAGCTAAAAACCAACATGGGCAGGTTTATATTTAATGCGACTAAGTATGGTTAGCTGGTTGGCGTTTAGGAGTGGTTTTGCTATGTTAAGTGTTACAGGCCGGACCTGGTCGGGTGTTTAAACTTATGTTTTAATTAATCAGGATACTAATCTTTAGCATCGACGCAGACGGGAGTCTACTTCGAGCGAGGGGCTTTCGAACGGATTACATCCCGATTAAGAATTATGTTGGTTTTGTGCAACAAAACCTTACATCCCGATTGATCGGGATTAAATCGGAACCGCGCGAGCTGATGGTAATGCTTAAAAAAGTTAAGCGCACGAGGTTTATCAGACATTGTTCGATATCTTATATGGCTGACACCATACGTTACTCGAGCAAAAACATTTGACGTGATTGGCTGACTATTTCTCTACCTGTATTTATTTCCATTCTGTATATATAAATACCAGAAGCTACACGTACATTATTATCATTGCGCCCATTCCAGCTTATTTCAAAGGTACCTGCAGATTGATGCTGATTGATGAGCGTACGAACCTTTTCTCCCATCAGATTGTAAATGTTCAACCTGATATCGGCCGAAGTCGGTAGTGAGTAACCAATGGTGGTTGATGAATTAAAGGGATTGGGATAATTCGTCAGAAGTGTAAAAGTGCTTTGAATATCATCTTTGAAATGCTCAACAGCAGTTGGGTTCTCAACAACAGTTGAGGTATCATTTATTACTTTAATTAGCTCAATGCCTTCACCGGTACCCAGATTGCGGCTGTATTGTTTATCTGTAGAATTGTTCCAGTGCTCGTGTACGCCCAGACTCTCCAGATGGATGCCGTCGTTTTCCGGGTCGTAGACTGTGCCCGAAGGCGGATTGTCGGCCTGGGCCGCTTCGTGCATATAATTGTCGGCCGTACCTGAGGGCACGGCCCCCTCGGACCGTAAAAAGTCCAGTAGGACCGACTCAATGGCGACGCCATCCTGGCTCATGAACAAACTCGAGGCGGGCCCGTCATTGAATGGTGGAGCCGACCAGTAGGTATAGCGAATACACTCGGCCATGAACAACAGGACCTTGCCGCCCAGTTCTTTATGGCCCATGAGATCGACCAGGGCATTGTAGGATCCCATGGGGCGCATGGGAATGTCGACGGAGAAATTGAGGGCGGCGACTGACTTATGCATAAATTCTGGATGCCAACCGTGGTAGTATTGGTAGACGGTGGGATGCCAGACCGAGCCGAAGAAGTTCTTGGCGCAGAAGGTGACACCTGCCAGTTCATGGGGGCGCGGCAAGGCCACATTGATGAGATACTTGGCCTCAGAGACAACTGTGGGCAGGCAGACCGTGCCGCTGCCGGGAACGAGGTCCGGATCGCCATAATGGATC
>CAYMQP010000357.1:0-3867 GCA_964392505.1 uncultured Bacteroidales bacterium | reverse complement strand
AGCTGGCTCAACGAATCGGGGAAGAATTGGGCATTCCAGTATACTGTTATGAATTTGCCGCTACAGAAGAAAAACGGAGAAATCTGGCCAGTTGCCGTGCCGGTGAATATGAAGGTCTACCAGAAAAACTGGTATCAGCCGACTGGAAACCCGATTTTGGGCCTGCAGAATTTACTGAAAAGGTTTCCCATTCCGGTGCCACGGCTGTGAGCGCACGAAATTTCCTGGTCGCCTACAATATCAACCTGAATACTACTTCAACACGCCGGGCCAATGCCCTGGCATTTGATATCCGCGAAAAAGGAAGGGTAAAAAGAGAGGGTGGAAAACTGATGGGTAAGATCATAAAAGATAAAAACGGAAATCCGGTGTATGAGCCGGGCATGCTGAAATGTGTAAAGGGAATAGGATGGTATATCAAAGAATATGGTATTGCACAGCTTTCCTTCAACCTCACCGATATTACTGTTACCTCCATGCACCAGGTATTTGAGGCCGCGTGCCAGCGGGCCGAAGTCCGCGGATTACGGGTAACCGGCTCTGAACTGGTCGGGGTAGTTCCTCTACAAGCCATGCTGGATGCCGGTAAATATTTCTTAAAGAAACAACATCGGTCAACAGGTATCTCCGACAGTGAAATATTGAAAATCGCTGTAAAATCGTTGGGGCTGGATGACCTTGCCCCATTTGAGCCTCAAAAAAAAATCATTGAATACCTGCTGGAGGAAGATGGTTCTGGTAAGCTTATTCAAATGAACCTGCAGGAATTTTCGGAAGAAACTGCCTCCGAGTCGCCTGCTCCAGGTGGAGGATCTGTTGCCGCCTATATGGGAACCCTTGGCACTGCGCTGGGTACTATGGTTGCCAATCTTTCTGCCCACAAACGCGGGTGGGACGAGCGTTGGGAAGAATTTTCCGACTGGGCGGAGAAAGGCAAGCAGTATCACGATCAGTTGCTGAAACTCGTGGATGAAGATACCCGTGCCTTTAACGCTATCATAGAGGCTTACGGACTCCCAAAAAAAACAGATTCCGATAAAAAAGCCCGAACAATCGCTATTGCAGAAGCCACGCGCTATGCCATTGAAGTTCCTTTCCGGGTTATGAAGCTGAGCTATGAGTCGATGGAGGTGATGAAAGCTATGGTGAAGACCGGGAATCCCAATTCGGTTACCGATGCGGGAGTCGGAGCAATAGCTGCACGCTCGGCTATGCTGGGGGCTTTTCTGAATGTAAAGGTCAATGCTACTGGATTCACCGATACATCATGGTCAGAAAATGTACTTCAGGAAGCGGAAATGATCAGGCAAAAAGCCCTTGATCTGGAACAGGAGATTTTACAGCTGGTGGAATCAAAAATAAAAGGCTAAATACAACTGCTTATTCTTTCACAAACAAAGGATTGGTTTTGGTCTTACAGGATTTTATGCAGTTGGTTCAATTATACTAAGGCTATGTCAAATCTAAAGAATATAAATAATAAACCGCAGATGGTTGTCAAACCTGTAAAAAGATCATCTGTGGATTTTCTGGTTGTAATGTTATTGAAGAAAAAGTAGTTTGCAATGAAAATTTTCTAAGACAACTTGAAGAGTCTTCTTCAGAAACCGTCATTTGGGAATGTGAATGAGATTCCTATAAATAAGTTTTTATCAATTTATGCTAGTCCGATAAACCTAAACCTCTATCTCCTCTCCTACTGCAGGAATAATAATATTCTTATACCCTTCCTTTTCAAGTTCCGATTTATAGTGCGCCTGTGAATCGTATTCCCCATGTACCAGTACAACCTGCTTCAACCGGTCTTTATCCTGGCAATCGAGAAAACCGATCATCTCTTTATAATCGCCGTGACCCGAATAAGAATCGATACGCTGAATGTTCGCCCTCACCTCGTACATGTTTCCATGTATAGATACAGCCTTATCGCCCCTGAGGATTTTTGCTCCCAGCGTACTGGGTGAACAATAGCCCACAGCAAGCACAGTATTATTCGGATTGGATATGTTGTTTGCCAGATGATGTTTAACCCTGCCAGCTTCCATCATGCCCGATGCCGAAATTATAACACAGGGTTTCGTGTGATTATTTAATTCCTTCGATTCCGTATGGCTTCGAATATAGTACAGTGTATTAAAGCCAAACGGATCGGGATCGGTTTCCATAACATCGAGAATACTGCCATTGAAACACTCGGGATGCAGCCGGAACACTTCGGTAGCATTAATAGCCAACGGGCTATCGACAAAGATATCGATACGGGGTAATCGGCGCTCATTGAACAAATTATTCAGCGTATACACAATTTCCTGAGTTCGTCCCACGCTAAAGGAAGGTATAATAAGTTTCCCGCCTTTATTAACACAGGTTTCGGTAAGTATTTCCAATAGCTGTTCTTCGGCCTGAGGCCATCCGGTATGCAATCTGTTGCCATACGTAGCTTCTGTAATCAATATATCGGCCTGTGGAAACGGATCGGGCGAACGTAAAATACGGTTCGACGGGCGTCCGATATCGCCGGTATAGGCAATATGTTTTTTTTCTCCGTTTTCGGTGATTTCGATATTAGCAACCCCGCTTCCCAGCATATGACCTGTATTTGTAAATTTCACACGCGTATAGGGATCGATGGTTAATTTACGTTCGTAGGCAATTCCAATAAAAAGCTTCATGCAATCAATAGCATCGGCTTTGGTAAAAAGAGGTTCAACCGGACCCTTACCCTGTCGTGCCCTCTTCTTATTAAAGGTTTTGGTATCATATTCCTGAATATGACCGGCATCGGCTAGCATATAGGCACATAAATCGCGTGTGGCATTAGTACAAATTACCGAGCCGGTAAACCCGAGTTTAAATACATAGGATATCAATCCCGAATGATCGATATGTGCATGTGTAAGAATGATATGATCGATTGCAGCCGGATCGAATCCCAGGTTCCGGTTCATTGTATCGGTTTCAAGCCCTTTTCCCTGGTACATTCCACAATCGAGCAGAATACGTTTTCCATGTTTAGTTGATATCAGGTGTTTACTACCGGTAACTTCGCGTGCGGCCCCCAAAAATGCAATATTCATATAGTATACTTTTGAAAATGAAAACGAATAAAGATAATGATTTCGGAATATCATACAATAAAAGATTATGAATAAGCCCGGCACTTTCATACTACTTTATTTCGAACTTAATGACTTAATAATTAAAACCTCTTAATTATATTTCCGTATACCCCCATACTACTAACTACAAAAAAAGATTAAGGCAATGAAAATTAGCAGAATACTCTTTTTTCTGATATGTTTGATAGTCTTTCCGGTTATGACAGGTTGTAACGCTGAAAAGCAAATGACACAGCGTCGTAATCTGATGATGCCTCATAAAGATGAATTGCCAAGAAATTCGAAATATACAGGCATTAAGAAAAGAAAAAATCTCAAATCCAAGAAAAGAAAAAAGAAAAAAAGAAGACGTTATAGCTGGATCGATTATTTCAATAAAGAACAAAATCTACGGGCATAACCATCGATACTTTAACAGGCCTTCCTCTTTGCTTACCCGGTTGCCAGACAGGTGAATTTTTAATTACTCTGAGTACTTCCTTATCGAGAATTGGATGAACGCTTTTAAGAACAGTTGCATCGGTTAAACTACCTGTTTCATTAATAGTAAACTGAACATAAACCCTTCCTGATATATGTTTATCGACAGCCTTTGCCGGATAATGCAAATTCTTTTTCACGTAATTACTGAACTGCTTTAAATCCTTCCCCTGGAATTGAGGCATTTCTTCGACAATAAAAAACATACCTTCAGAACTACTTGCCTCATCACCATCGATATTTTCAGGCGGAGGCATCGACATTACCC
>CAYMQP010000356.1:0-3881 GCA_964392505.1 uncultured Bacteroidales bacterium | reverse complement strand
CTATATCACGGTCGGTATGATAGAACGCCTTTAATACCTCAACCAGTTTTTCAATCTGGCTTACTACTTTCTGGACCTTCTCACGTGTTTCGTTTACAACTATGGTAAATTTATGTATACCCTTAATAGCCGATTGTGATACGGTAAGCGATTCGATATTAACTTGTCGCCGTGTGAAGATGATAGTGATACGATTCAGTAAACCAATATGGTTTTCCGAGAATGCTGTAATGGTATATGTGTTTTTCATAATTTTTCGATTTAAGTGTTATTTCTGAGGTTCTAATATGACTTCGGAAACAGATGCTCCCGAAGGTACCATTGGAAATACATTATTTTCTTTTTCAATGGATACATCAAGCAGAAAAGCTCCTTTATAGTTTAGCATCTCGTCGATAGCAGTGTCAAGCTGGGATCGTTGAGAGACCTTTTTTCCTTTGATACCAAATCCTTCTGCAACCTTAGTAAAATCGGGATTTAATAAAAAGGTTTCGGAATATCGTTTGTCGAAAAATAGTTGCTGCCATTGACGAACCATTCCTAGGTATTTATTATTCATGAGTACTATTTTCACAGCAGCTTGTGTTTGATTAATAGTTCCTAATTCCTGTATTGTCATTTGAAATCCACCATCACCTACAAAAAGAATAACCTCTCTGTCGGGTGCACCAATCTTGGCACCATGAGCTGCTGGTAATCCAAATCCCATAGTGCCCAGTCCGCCGCTTGTTACGAAACTTCGTAGATGATTTAACTTCGCATAGCGTGAAGCAAACATTTGGTGCTGGCCTACATCGGTAACAATAATAGCTTCTCCTTTGGTTCGTTCATTGACCCGATGGATTACCTCTCCCATAGTGAGGCCTTCTTTTTTTGGGAAGAAGTCTTTTTTAATGACTTTTTCATATTCGATTTTATCGAGTTTCTTGAATTCTGCGAGCCACTCGGAATGATCCCTGCTTACAATCTGTTCGGTTAACAGAGGTAGTGTTTCTTTCACATCGCCAAGAATCGCTAAGTCGGCTTTAACATTCTTATCGATTTCGGCAGGATCGATTTCCATGTGTATGATTTTAGCCTGCCGGGCGAAATCTGTAAGTTTTCCTGTAACACGATCATCGAAACGCATACCTATTGCAATTAACACATCGCATTTGTTGATCATAATATTAGTAGCATAATTGCCATGCATACCCAGCATACCCATGTTCAGGGGATGCCCGGTTTTAAGTGCCGATACACCTAAAATTGTCCAGGCTGCCGGAATGCCTGATTTTTCAACGAAGGTTTTAAATTCTTCTTCTGCATTTCCCAATATAATACCCTGGCCAAATAGTATATAGGGTCGCGATGCTGAATTGATAAACTCGGCAGCATCTCTTATCTTATCAGGATCGAATTTTGGCTGAGGAACATAGCTTCTGATATGCGTACATTTTTTATATTCAAAATCGAACTCACCAAATTGAGCATCTTTCGAAATATCGATTAATACTGGTCCGGGCCGACCAGTACGTGCAATATAAAACGCCTGCGAGATAGCCCAGGGAATTTCTTCGGCTTTAGTTACCAGATAATTCCATTTTGTAACAGGCATGGAAATGCCTAATACATCCGTTTCCTGGAATGCATCAGTACCAAGCAGAGGTGCTATTACCTGACCAGTGATGCATACCACAGGAGTGGAATCGATTAAGGCATCGGCAATTCCTGTAATAAGGTTTGTTGCTCCAGGGCCAGATGTAGCCATGCAAACACCCACTTTACCAGATACTCTTGCATAGCCCTCGGCAGCATGGACAGCTCCCTGCTCGTGCCGGGTTAGTATATGTTTTATTTTGCCCTGATAATTCATCATGGAGTCGTAGACAGGCATAATGGCGCCGCCTGGATATCCGAAGATATAGTCAACCCCTTCTTCGATTAATGAGCGCATTACTGCTTGCGATCCTGTTATTCTTTCTGACATTTTATTGAGTTTGAAATTTTACTTATATTTCTCTTATAGCGCCAGTATCAGCCGATGTAACCATTCTGGCATATACTTTAAGCGCTTTTGAAATGTGGCGCATTCTACTTTTTGGTGCATAAGCTTTGCTGCCACGTTTTTCTTCTTCGATACGCCTTTTATTAAGTTCCTCAACACTTAGGAGAACATTTAGTTTACGTTCGGGTATATTGATTTCAATTTTATCACCGTCTTTTATGAGGGCAATATTTCCTCTGGCTGCAGCCTCGGGAGAAACATGCCCGATTGAAAGCCCTGATGTTCCTCCGGAAAATCGTCCGTCGGTTATTAGCGCACATACTTTGCCTAATCCTTTTGATTTAATATAGGAAGTAGGGTAGAGCATTTCCTGCATGCCAGGTCCACCTTTCGGACCCTCATATCGAATAATAATCACATCACCTCCTTTTACTTTGCCATTGAGGATACCCTCGATAGCGTCTTCCTGAGATTCGAATATTACGGCAGGACCTTTAAACCGAAATATCGATTCATCGACACCAGCTGTTTTTATAACACTGCCTTTTTCGGCAATATTTCCAAAAAGTACTGCGAGCCCGCCATCCTGGCTATAACAATGTTCCACATTACGTATACAACCATTTTCACGGTTGATATCCAGTTCTTTATATACAACTTCCTGACTGCCCATTTTTAGGTTTTTAATACCTGCCGGAGCACTACTGTAAGTGTCAATAGCCTCCTTATGTGGATTCTCTCCTGTGATATCATATTTGTTTAATGCTTCACCAAGCGAAAGTAAATCAACCCGTTTAACAGAATTATCAATTAAACCGGCTTTATTTAGCTCATTGAGAATTCCCAAAATGCCTCCGGCTCGATTTACATCCTCGACATGATATTGAGAACTTGGTGATACTTTACAAAGCACGGGTATCTTTCGTGAGAGTTCATCGATATCTTTCATTTGAAAATCGATATTGGCTTCGTTGGCAATGGCCAGAATATGTAGGACGGTATTTGTCGAGCCTCCCATAGCAATATCTAATGCCATAGCATTTAAAAATGCATTCCTGCTGGCTATTGAACGGGGTAATACCGAATCGTCGCCTTCAAAATAGAATTTATTAGTAAGTGTTACTACTTGCCGGGCCGCACTTTGAAACAATTTCAGTCGGTTTTTATGGGTTGCTACAATAGTACCATTTCCCGGCAGGGCGAGTCCTATAGCTTCATTCAGACAATTCATTGAGTTTGCAGTAAACATACCTGAACAGGAACCACAGGTAGGGCATGCTTCCTGCTCGACAATACTAATTTCTTCATCAGAAACCTTATCATCTGCAGCAAGTACCATGGCATCGACAAGGTCATATTTCCGATTGTTTGCTCTCCCTGCCTCCATAGGTCCGCCTGAGACAAATATAGCCGGTATATTAAGCCGCATGGCTGCCATCATCATGCCAGGTGTTATTTTATCGCAATTGCTTATGCAAAACATAGCATCGACCTTATGTGCATTGCACATATATTCAACACTATCGGCGATCAGATCACGCGATGGAAGGGAGTATAACATACCATCGTGGCCCATGGCAATGCCATCATCAATGGCTATGGTGTTAAATTCGGCGGCATAACAACCTTCGGCTTCAATAATTTTTTTAACCTGCTGTCCAATCGAATGCAGATGCGTATGACCAGGAACAAATTGAGTAAATGAATTGATAATGGCAATTATTGGTTTGCCAAATTGCTCATCCTTCATTCCGGTCGCACGCCACAGACTTCGGGCTCCCGCCATTCTGCGGCCTTCGGTGGTTGTTGAACTTCTTAGCTTATGTTGCATATTCGATAGGGTTTGTTTTTGAAAAAATGTAATTAAAAAAGCCATTCTTTATAGTAAGAATGG
>CAYMQP010000355.1:0-3883 GCA_964392505.1 uncultured Bacteroidales bacterium | reverse complement strand
CAACAGCCCGAGCAACCGCCTCCACCGCCTCCACCACCTCAGGTAATTGAAGTTATCAATATTGTTGAGGATGATGTGGACATCGACGAAGTTGACTTTGAGAGTATAGATGCCGATGAAGATACCGAGTTCGACTTTATCCCTGTAACTGATGAGGAGGAAGCCGAAGAAGAAGTTTTCTTTATTGTAGAAGATATGCCTCAATTCCAGGGTGGCGGAAAAGAAAAATTCCGTGAATGGATTTCCCAGAACTTGCAATATCCGCCTATTGCCGCCGAAAATGGCATTAGCGGGCGTGTATTCGTACAATTTGCAGTAAATGCAAAGGGTGAAGTTGTTGACGTGGTCGTTGTTCGCGGTGTCGATCCTGCTCTCGATAAAGAAGCTGTACGCGTCGTAAAATCGTCACCTAAATGGACGCCTGGCAAGCAACGAGGCAGACCTGTAAAGGTACAGTTTACATTCCCTATAGTATTTGTATTGCAATAAGCAGTTATTGATAAAAACATTTGGGCCTCGGAAATTTTCCGGGGCTTTTTTGTATATTTATAGTAAACCATTACTATATATTCATGAAAAAAGTTATCAGTATAGCTGTAATTCTGCTTTTGCTGGCAAGTTGCAGATCGCCTGAAAAACTCTTACAGAAAGGAGATTACGATGCTGTTATCGATAAATCGATAAAAACCATGCTGAAAGGAAAAGCCAAAAACGACGACAAGGTGCTTTTAGATAAAGCATATAAACTTGCCAATCAGCGTGATCAGGAACGAATTGATTTTTTAGTGAAGGAAAATCGTCCTGAGAACTGGGAAGAGATATATCATCGATATTCTACACTGGATAATCGACAAAAAAAGGTTCAGAAAGTTTTACCTTTTACTATAGGAGGTAAACAGATAAATTATCGGAATATAGACTACAGTGGAAAAATTATAGAAGCTAAGAAAAATGCAGCAAAATACTTTTATAAAGCTGGTTTGTCACAAATGGATCTTAATACCAAAGAAGGATATCGGCAGGCCTATTTCGATTTTGTAAAAGTAAGGGAATACAGGCCCAGTGATTATCCTGATATTGACAATTTGTTAAATGACTCTCGTTATCTTGGTATAAGCCGGGTACTTGTCGATTTGGAGAATCGGTTGCCAGTAAAGTTACCTAATAGTTTTTTCGAAGAAGTTAGGAGTGTTCCGGTAACCGATCTGAATAATACTTGGGTGGAATATCATCTGGGAAGGATTGACCGGGAAACTACTTATGATTACCTTATTACCATCAGCCTAAAATTGGTTGAGGTTACACCGCCTATGGTTGAAACACGTGAATATTTACGTCGAAAAGAGGTGCAAGACGGATTTGAATATGCCTTAGATTCACGCGGAAATGTCATGAAGGATAGCCTGGGAAATGACATAAAAATTCCCAAGTATAAAAACCTGGCTTGCACAGTGATTGAAACCAAACAGCACAAATCGGCCACAGTAAAAGGCGATATAGAATTCGTATCGGTAAATCCACGCCGGCTTATGAAAAAGGAACCGGTTGCAGGGACCATCGTTTTTGAACATATATCAGGTAAAGCTGTTGGCGATCGTGATGCTCTACTACGTGAAGACTGGGCGCTTATAAATGTTGATGAGATTCCGTTTCCAGATGATATCTCTATGATACTTGATTGCAGTCCGATACTAAGACAAGCTGTTACCGATGCTATCAGGAATAACCGGAATTTGATATACTAAATCGGTATTGCTGAATTACAATACATACGTACATAGGAAAATGTTATTTTTGCCAGCCAGAATAAGCTGATCATGGCAAATGGTTTTACAACGGAAGTAGTAAAAGAACGAGTAGTTCTGGTTGGCGTAATTCGGCAGGATCAATCGGATGAGCAGATTTTGGAATACCTTGATGAACTGGCGTTTCTTACTGAAACAGCCGGAGCCATTCCGATTAAAACCTTCACCCAAAAAATTACTATTCCTAATCCGCGCACTTATATCGGAGCCGGAAAACTAACAGAGATCAAACACTATATAAGTTCTCACGAAATCGATCTGGTTATATTCGACGATGAGTTATCGCCCAGCCAGTTACGAAATATTGAACGAGAGCTGGATTGCAGGATACTCGACAGGACTAATTTAATACTTGATATTTTTGCCGGAAGAGCCAAAACAGCTCATGCTAAAACACAGGTCGAACTGGCACAATATCAGTATTTATTACCCAGGTTAACCCGCATGTGGACCCACCTTGAAAGACAGCGGGGAGGTATTGGTCTTCGCGGGCCAGGCGAAACGGAAATAGAAACCGATCGTCGGATTATTCGCGATAAAATTGCCCGACTCAAGCTAGAATTGAAAAAAATCGATCGCCAAATGTCGACTCAGAGGAAGAGTCGAAGCAGTTTGGTACGCGTTGCTCTGGTGGGATACACCAATGTTGGTAAATCAACATTGATGAATATGCTGAGCAAATCGGATGTCTTTGCCGAAAACAAACTCTTTGCAACACTCGACACAACAGTCAGGAAAGTGGTAATCGGAAATTTGCCGTTTTTACTGTCTGATACGGTAGGCTTTATCCGCAAGCTTCCACACGATCTGGTAGAGTCATTCAAATCGACACTCGATGAAGTACGAGAATCGGATATTCTGTTTCATGTTGTCGATATTTCGCACAGCGGTTTTGAGGATCAGATTAATATCGTAAATCAGACTCTTTCCGAAATCGGAGTTATAAACAAACCTGTTTACATAGTTTTTAATAAAATCGATCTGTATCGGAATACCTTAAAAGCTGAAGACGATCTAACTCCTATAACACGTGTTAATTATTCGCTGGATTACCTGAAAAATACATGGATGGCCAAAAAGAATGTGCCCTGCATTTTTATATCGGCCCGTACAAAGGAAAATCTGGATGAATTAAAAACATTGCTATACACAAAAGTGAAAGAAATCCATATTAGCCGCTATCCATACGATCGCTTTTTATTTTAATACTTAGCCTGCAGAGGAAATTCCACGCAACAGTTGCAGGAAAACTTCGCAGCGGGCACTGCGTAAAATTTTCTTGCGTGCATTCTGTAGATATGCTCCTTTAGTGAAATGCTAAAGAGTATTAGAGAAGTTTGTTATTAACAAGATACTCGGCAATCTGAACTGCATTAAGAGCAGCTCCCTTTCTAATCTGGTCGCCTACACACCAAAAGGTAATACCTTTCGGATCGGTAATATCCTTTCTTAACCTTCCAACATATACCGGATCTTTTCCAGCAGCATCAAGCGGCATCGGAAATTTGAAGTTTTTCGGATCATCCTCAATTTCAAGTCCGGGAGCATTTCTCATAGCTTCGCGAACCTCCTCGACCGATAATTCATCCCTGGTTTCGACCCATACTGATTCGGAATGGGCACGATATACCGGGACCCTTCCGGTAAATGCACTTACATCAATATTGGCGTGCATCATCTTACGGGTTTCCCAGTGCATTTTCATTTCTTCCTTTGTATAATCGTTATCTAAAAAAATATCGACTTGAGGAATAACATTAAATGCAAGCTGGTATTTGAATTTGTCGATGGTAACGGGCTTCCCTTCGAGTACCTGCCGTGTCTGATCTTCCATTTCCTGCATAGCAGCGGCTCCTGCCCCTGATGACGACTGATAGGTAGCAACATGAATTCGTCTGATAGGAGAAAGATCGTGGATCGGCTTAATAGCCACCAGCATTATAATTGTTGAACAATTTGGATTGGCGATAATATTTCTCGGACGATTCTTACAGTCTTCCGGGTTCACTTCAGGTACCACCAGTGGAACATCATCATCCATTCTGAAAGCAGATGAATTGTCTACCATAACAGCGCCA
>CAYMQP010000354.1:0-3896 GCA_964392505.1 uncultured Bacteroidales bacterium | reverse complement strand
TTTGTATATCGTCTCGATATATACTACCTTCTTTTGTTTTCAATAATAATTCAATCAATAAAATCCCTATAAACTCATTCTGTATCACATTATAATCGGGCTCATCAATGCTTCCTATTAGCGATAGCTTGGCATATTCCAGAAATGTGTAAGCTTTATCATAATCCGAAATCAAAGCAATTGATGCAAAACATAATGCTCTTCTGATTTTCTTTCGCAATAAATCAGGTGAATCTTCATAGTAGCAGCTACTATAATCATAAAGCCACTTAAAAAGAATAGCTATTTCATCGTTATACTCAGGGCCATTTGAAGTAAGATTACGCTTTAGCAGCACCTCTTGAAATTTATTCTTAATTATATCGGTTTCCTGTTGATGAGTGGGATTTGAATCGTAGAAATCGAAAATTTGAAGAACCAGTTGCTGCGTTTCTTCAATTAATTTCCGATTGTCTGAATAGCTTTCGGCACAGATGATTCCCATAAATAATAGTATAATAAGCTTTTTCATAATTATGTATTTGGTTAAGTTAACCGGTATTCTCCAATAATTTTTTATTGTACGATTCCGCTTATTTTCCCTAATCCATATTATCCCATATCTCAATTAGTGGATGAGGATAAGTATAGGGTGTATATCCGGGTTTTTCAAAATAATTATAGTAATCCCTGTTTTCTTTAATATGAATATCGCAGTTATTGTGAACATAAACGCTGATATCGCTCCCATTATACGTATTATTCCACTGATAAAAAGGATCAAGTTCCTGTGGTGGGTATGGATTTTCGTCTGTCCAAAGCCACTGGTCGGTGGAACGTCCGATCTGATCGCGGGCAGGGTACCCATTCGCTTCTTCATTCCCATCCCAGGGTGAAGTACCATCGCATAATCCGCCATCGCCTAGCTCCTGAAAGCTCCGTCGGTTATCAACCGTAATGGTAGCTGATGACCAGTTACCTGTTAATGTATTATTAAAAACCACACCTGTACCTCCGCGCAGGAAATAAGGTGTCCACATGGCCTGTTCGACCTGATTAATAGTATTGCCATATATTTCCCAGCTACGGGTTGCCCTGTGTGTACCCTGAACAGAATGGGCTTCGATATATACATCGTACAGAACATTATAACGAGAAACATAGCGCCCACCGTAGTTGGCATCGATAGCATTACCGAATTTTGTGAACGTAAAGATGCAGTCTTCAATAAATACAGCGTTATGAGTGCCCAGTCCAAGAGGTTCGGCCCAGATACTGTTTGCCATAAGACTGGCATCGCCTGCTACAAGTACCCTTATGTTATTGAATTCACAATGATCGACTAACCCGACAGGGCATCCTTCCGATGAGAATCCCCGGGCATGAACACCTTCAATGGTTTGATCAATGGCATTACCGAAGCGACAGTGATCGATTCGCCAGTCGGTTCCCCTTACGCGTATGCCATCACCATTATTGTTAGCAAGTATAAATCCTATTTCGGTAATACGCGATCCGGAACTCCCCATATTTATAAGACTGCTGGGTGCTGCCGTATCAGATGAAATAATAGTATATTCCTGGCCGCTTCCAATAAGTGTTATTCTTTTAACATCAGGAATTATTAGGGTATTCAACCAGGTACTGCTACCAGGAGGTATTTTGACAGCGAATCCGTTTTTTGCGGAGTCAACTGCAACCTGTATATCTGCGAGTGATGTGCTTCTGGCTATAATATCATAATCGGCCGTACCATGTTCTTTCTTGCAAGCGTAGAATAATAGTATCGATACACCGATTAGCAGGATTGTTTTCATAGGTAGGGGTGTAATCATGTTTATTTATTTTTAATGGAGATTTAATTACATGGTTTGAGGATTTATAACGTAGTTCTTTTCTTTTTATTCAATTTGATTGGTATTAAGTCGGATTCTGGAGCAATTCGAATTCCCTAACATCCTGACATGTTGTGAAATTATCATCCAGCATCACCAGTGTCAGTTTTTCGACTTTTCTCCAAAAATCCAAATTCATTTTTTGAGCTTCCTCAAATGCTTTGTTATATCGGATTTCATCTAATACTAAGTCTTTAGGGTTCCGAATATCATAATCGTTACTAGCAAAAAATCCCAAACCGATATGGGGCACGAACCGAATATCCTTCC
The DNA here is from genome assembly GCA_964392505.1 of uncultured Bacteroidales bacterium. GTDB lineage: Bacteria > Bacteroidota > Bacteroidia > Bacteroidales > UBA10428 > UBA10428. The sequence goes on along the minus strand of CAYMQP010000354.1, from coordinate 1,752 downwards.
TTAGGTAAGGAACTAAGATTCCTGTATATAGCTGATCATGCAATTCGATAACCTCGTCGTTGCCTTCCTTTAATGTTAGCAGAAGAAAATGATCCCACGATTTTTCAAGGCCTGCTATATGAATATCGAACGCCTTCTTTTTATCCAAAATGTTCTGTATGTGATTTATTAAATTGTCTCTACCTATTGAATCCGGAACCGGGAAGATAAAAGTGACATGATCTTCTACTAGGTTAATCCATGGATCATAATAGCGTCGAAAATTATTAATTGCTTTGCTTTTAAGATTTGTATAACTGACTAAACCATAAAACATATCAATCTTTTTAGTAACCTGTTTTAATTACTTCTGTATGTATTTTGCAACGTTAGTATCTGAGTGTTTAGTTCTGAAAAACTTACAGTAACTCTGATAAGCTTTACCTCCCGGACAGGTCGTATTATAGCTGCATTTCGCACATTGTTTTGGCATAAATAAAAATACATGAGCTACAACGAGTACTACATATATTGGAATAAAATACCAACCAGATCGAAAAATCCAGTATATGGGGAAGATTAAAAATACTACGAGTGAAATTTCTCCTCCTGCTGCATTGTTCTCATAGAATTTAGCATCGAACTGACGATCCTTATAAAGAATACCTGATAGTAAATTACCCAGATAAACTCCACAAAAAGCCGGACAATATTTCCCTCTGTATGGGCACCCGACACAGCATCCTGCCTGGAATATATTTACAATGATATATAGCACAACCCAAATAACAGAAAGATAGATAGAATAATTAACTAGTAAATAAAAAGTACCAACAAACATCAGTGCAAAAGGAATCATGGAAATAAAATACCACCATTTATCTATCCTGGTCCAGCTATAAAACTTCTGATTCATATTGTATTCTTTTTTACCTTATGATGAGAATATGCAATAGTATATCTTGAATAGATAGCTATTTGCAAATTAAGTCATTTATATAAAAGGCTCAAATAAATACAAAGTAATGTTTGCCAAATGCATCGGCCTATAACCATTTATACATATCGAGCCAGAAATGCTGACCAAGGCCGAAAGTAAAGATCATGATGCCGAATATTCCATGAATAATAGCCGTAAAGAGTACACTTTTTGTTTTTTCATACAGATAAGCCAGATACAAACCTCCTGCTAATGTTAGAATAAGTGAAAGTGGACTATAGTATACAATGTGAACAAAACTGAAGGTAATTCCACTTGCCAGTATAAGCAGCCACTTATTTTTAAATATCGTTTTGTACCGATGGAAAAGAAAGGTTCGATAGATAACTTCCTGGATATAGGCTGAGAAAACCGGGTAAAAAATACACAAGATAAGCCAGATATAGGTATTTCTTCTGGGAAGATTGAACAGGTTTTCTCTTTCAAAAAGCCATACTATTGCCAATAGAACGAAACCAGTAAGGATAACTATAAACAAATTTTTCAGCACATAATTTCGTGGAATGCTCAAACAGATCAACTCCCTGAATTTAAAATTTTTGTTAAAGCTGAAATACAGAATGAGACCTAATAGGATTGGTAATAGTATAGCGCTGGGATGAATCAGACTGGAATCGAAATAGAGGAATAAGGGTATCCCGAAAAAGAGTAATGTAAACTCTAGTATCCGAAAAAAAATACGAAGCCCGGGTTTCATTAATACGTCAAATTGGTTTTGTTACATTATATAACCTGCACAAATTTGTTTGGTTCGCACTTATAATTATATTTAT
>CAYMQP010000353.1:0-3910 GCA_964392505.1 uncultured Bacteroidales bacterium | reverse complement strand
GTTTCATCGGGGATTATTTTACCCTCCCAACGTATCGAAAACATTGAATCAGTAACATAATCGGGGCGACCTGTATACCAGAACAAATCAATAGTTGTATCGATCTGTTCTTTTCCTAAATCCTGATAGGCATTATCGCGGTAATATTTGGCATGCAATCCCTTAAATCCTTCCTTAGTTTTAAAATGATCACTACTGATCAATACCGAGGGTTCTGGCGAACGATGATACATGTACTCCGTAACCGGACAAACCATTATGGCCGGTCCAAACATAAACTGATCGTCGATGGAATACGTATTTTCATCGTAAGTGAAATCCATAGGTAAACCTCTCATTATTGTATAGGCTTCATCAGTCACCTTCCATGCCAGGGAATATATGTAAGGCATGAGCCGGTATCGTAAATTATCAAAATTTACCAGAGTTTCTGAATATTCTCCAATTTCCCATATTTCGCGAGGAGTTTCCGAACCATGCGATCGGAATATTGGGCTAAAAGTTCCAAGTTGAAACATACGGGTATAGAGCTCCTGGTATGCCGGATCCTTGCCTCCGTTCATAAATACACCACCGTATGCTCCAATAACAAAAGCCCCTATATCAAACGTCCAATAAGGAATTCCCGACATACAGTGATTTAAACCCGCTACAATCTGATGTTTATAAATTTGCCAGCTTGCACCAATATCCCCCGACCAAGTTGTGGTTGCATTTCGTTGTTGACCTGCAAAGGTTGAACGAGTGAGGATGTATGCACGCTTTTCGGAAGTTTCTTTCCTCCAAAATTTATATATATCATCGGTCATGACCAATGAGAAAGCATTTAGGTAACGTGCCCAAGTTCCCAGATAATTCATGCCCACCTTTTTCATTTCGTACTCGGTCGATTCCTTAGTAAGGGCATTTACCACATCGGGCTCTGTTGAATCGATCCACCAGCCATCGAGACCTTTTGAGTAAAGTCCGTTTTTCAAATATTGCCAGTACAGTGCGTTGGCAGCAGGATTAAACGCGTCGTAATACTTGAAACCAGCCCACCCCACAGGAGAATAGAGAAATCCTCTTTTCTTCATATCGGCATATATTGCTGTATTTGGACCTAATGCTGGCCAAATTGAAATTATAATATGAAAATTCATCTCGTGCAACCTATCAACCATCTTTTTGGGTTCGGGAAACAAATCTTTATCGAAGAACATTCCACTCCAGTTTGCGGGACCATTCCAGTAATCCCAATCCTGAATCATATTATCGATGGGTATCTGAAGATCGCGATATTTCTCTGCAACATTCATTATTTCTTCCTGCGTATCGTAATGCTCCTTGCTTTGCCAGTAACCATAAGCCCACTTCCCATATAACGGAGCCTGACCTGTAAGTGCACGGTAACCTGCGATCACCTCGTCTATGGTACTACCGGCAATAAAATAATAATCAATGTTATCAGCAACATCTGACCAAAGTGTTGCTACTTCTCTCCCATCATCCTCGAAAATTGTTTTCGAATAATTATCCCACAATATGCCATAGCCGTTCGTGGAAACAAGGAATGGATTTACCGCATCGGTATTGGTTTGCACCAACTTTATAGTTTTACCCCGATAGTTCATATAACCATACTGGTGCTGACCCAATCCATATATGCCTTCATCAGGTGTCAAGAAGTAGCTTTGCTTTATAGAATAAGCTGAATCATTTTCATAAACGACCGGTGAGAATTCTATTATCCCCTCATCTAAAATTTGCCGTTGTTCCGGTGAATAAAAAGTTAATTTAGCCTTACGGGTATTAATATAAATCTCCAGTTTCTCCGATTGTAAGATTATACGTTTCTTGTTTTTATCAATTTGAAGATCAATTTCTGGTAAATCGGTTTGAATTACCGAAAGGCTCTTATTTTCAGATGCCGATTCAGGCAACCATTTCAATACTCTAACTACATTATCGCTATAAAACTGAACCCGTATATTTGAGGTTTTTGTTTTTATTTTAACCCCATTCCGGATTTCAGTTACTTTAGTTTTCGGACCTGAGCAGCTGTAAAAAACAGATGATAATACTATCACCATGGAGCAAAATAAAAATCGATACTTTCGGAACATAGCTATTATTATTAGATCATACCATTGATTATCTTCGAATTAAAGATATTTATAAAAATTGTTGAAACAAAACCGGTTCAAATCTTAATTTATTTTAAGGAATATAAGGCGAAAATAAATTAATACATAGCATTAATATGCTTTAAAAGATATGCATCGCAGGATGAAATGTTTCATAAAAAGAAAGGGGTAATATATAAAATTACCCCTTCTGTTAATAGATGTTAGCTACTAAACTAGTGCCTCACATTTATTTAAACTCAATCTGAAGCTCATTTATATCCTTTGGATTGAAAGGTGAAAGATTGTCAATTTGTTCGACTAATTCCGTATACTGATCTCCTGGCGACGTACCTCCCTGAATAAAACCATTTTTATCGAAGAATCCGGGTGCATCGGCATTCTGTAAATATACTGCCAGATCAGTACTGTCGGGGTGCAATCCGAAATTATCGAAGAACCACTCATTAATTTCTTCGGTTAGTACATTTTTAATGGAATATTCTTTTAAAAGTACTTCACGGTCGTCTTCATCAAGACCACTGGGGGGTAATCCTACTTCGGCCACACCTATATCCTGCTCTTCAAAACCTGCGGCGACAAACGACCAGCTGAAACCAATACGTTCGGTAAAGAATTGCGCATTGGGATGATCGGAATTTCCAAACACGTCAATACGCTCGTCATCCTTACCAACGTACATTTTCAAGCTGTTTAGAGCAAACGGATTGAGTCTTGGATCGGGCATGGGAAGATTGGCAATTTCCACTACCATAAAGGTTTCATAATCGTCGGAACCGACTTCGGAATATTCAATACGAATTATAGCATCGAGCCATTCCCGGTCGTGCTTTCGGTCAATATTATATGGCTTGAGAATAGCTATACCTTCAATCGGATTCCTGTTCCAATATATTTGTATAGCCTTGCCTCCATCGGGTTCATCTTCCGATTCGGCATCTGTGATGGTAAGCATAAATTCCCAAAGACGTTCTGAATATTCAGCATCCTCAACAACCACTAGGTTCTTAACACGGTTATCGTCATCACTCTGAAAACTCAGCGACATGGGCTCATCAATATCATATAGGGCAATGGCCAGAATAATGTCCTCGACAATCTCAGCAGCTCCTTCGCCAACTGCAATAAATGTATTCAGATGCGCATAAATCTCATTACCGTTTATCGTATCACTCTCGCTTTCCGATGCAGATTTCAAACCAGCTTTACTGGCAGCATCGTTACTCAGCGAGCCAGGAATATCCACTTTAAACCGGGAAGGAAGAATACCATACCCTTGTTCCGGATTGTTTAGGTTGCTCTCTTCGCAACCCTGAATCAGCATAACGATGCCGATTACTCCTGATAATAAAATGTTTTTCATTGTTTTCATAATACTACTTATTTAATTGATTAATTATTCGATTTTTATCGTTACAGTAGTATCACACAACAACTTCATCTTACCCTTATAATATATTTTTAACTATCGATTTTTTTTTATGTCGATAAACAATAGACGTTGAAACATATTCTGGTAAACGAATATTAGAATGCATAGATATGTTGAGAAAGTGGTATATCTCAACTAAGGTGATGATTATTATCAACCCCAGATAAAAAAATATAGAAGAAGATCAGAAGAATCTGTGATGTAATCAATAGCTATTCCAAATTAGCTTTAATGGTATTGGCAATTTGTTGAAATTCCTCAGGTGTAAATTTTAGCTTGGGATTAGCAAAATTCAGGTCTCCAATATTATTTAAAGGTATCAAATGCACATGAGCATGAGGAACTTCCAAAC
>CAYMQP010000352.1:0-3918 GCA_964392505.1 uncultured Bacteroidales bacterium | reverse complement strand
CTGGTAACCGTTGATATGGGAGCCATACCGGTTGCACTGTTCGAAAGTGAACTGTTTGGACATAAGAAAGGTGCTTTTACCGATGCCCACGAAGATAGGATAGGAAAAATACAACTTTCCGATAAGGGAACATTATTTTTCGATGAGATCGGTAATCTTCCTTTGCCACTTCAATCAAAACTATTGGTTGCTTTAGAAAGCAGGACAATTATTCCGGTGGGTGGAAATAAGCCAATCCCGGTAAATATTAGGTTGATTACAGCTACAAACAGTAACCTTGAAGGGATGGTTTCCATCCAGGAATTTCGTGAGGACCTGTTATACCGGTTGAACACCATTCGTATTGATGTGCCTCCTTTGCGAGAACGGAGAGAAGATATTGAATTGTTATCGAATTATTTTCTTAAATGTTTCGAGCAGAAATATAATAAACCCTCTCTGAAGATTAGTCAGCAAGCCATTAAGAAATTGACGAAACACGAATGGCCTGGGAATATTAGGGAGCTACAGCATACTATTGAAAAGGCGGTGATTTTATCGGATGGTACCAACCTGAAACCTGAAGATTTTGTGTTTCGCACGCCAGAAAAGAAAATACAGGGTGCACCGCAAACCCTGGAAGATATGGAACGCAGCCTGATTGAAGATGCACTCGACAGGCAAAATGGCAACCTCACAGCTGCAGCTGAACAGCTTGGAATCAGCCGTCAGACACTGTATAATAAAATCAAGCGCTATGATATTTAGAAATTTAAATCCAGTGCTTTTCTGGCGTTTATTAATTGCTAGTGCTTTAGCCATTGCTATCGGGACAAGTATAGCGCTCGGCAAATTTCAAATTCTGATAGTAGCAACAATTTTGCTTGCGATTTCTTTGGGTGAAATTCTATATTATGTAAATGGAATAAACCGCAAGCTGAGTTTCTTTTTTGATGCAATCCGCAACGAAGATTCGACCCTGCATTTTCCCGAGAACATCAAAACAGCTTCCACCAAAGAGTTGAATGCCAGCCTGAATAGTCTTAATTCCATGATCTCCGAAATAAAGATCAGGAATGAATATAATGAACGGTTTTTCAGGGAGTTGTTAAAATATTCTGCTACCGGACTTATTGCATTAGATGATAAGGGATACGTGGAAATAATTAACGATTCTGCATTGGGAATAATTGGTATGAAAAGTTTGTCGCATATAAGCTTGTTACAGCAGAAAAATGGTGATCTGTACGAGGCAATGTTACAATTAAATCCAAATCAAACCCGAACACTAAAAATAATTAGTGGCGACGAACTCTTATTAATATCACTCAAGGTAGCAAAGCTTCAATTTGGCGAAAAAAAATTCAAAGTATTCTCACTTTATGATATCAAAGCCGAAATGGAAGAGAATGAAGTGGAATCGTGGCAAAAATTAATTCGGGTGCTGACACATGAAATCATGAACTCAATCGCACCAATCACCTCCTTAAGTAAAACGCTAAGCCGCTTTTTTGATACGGAAAACAACCAAAATGAATTTAGATCCCTGTCGAAAAAACATATCGATAATACTCGTGAAGGACTTACAGTGATCGAAGAAACCGGAAAGGGATTGATGCATTTTATTGATACATATCGAAAACTAACAAAAATTCCAAAACCGGTTTTCAAACCTGTTCCACTCCATAAGTGGCTAAACAGAATTGAGGTGCTGATGAAGGATCGATTGGTATCGGAAGAAGTAGATTTTCAAATTCATAATACAAGTTCAAGGAAAGAAGTGATTGCCGATGAGAAGTTGCTCACACAAGTCGTGATAAATTTACTCAACAATGCAATTGATGCATTGTGCGATAGGGAAAGCAAAAAAATACGTTGTAGAGTACATAATCTGTCCGATGGAAAAATCCAACTGGATGTTATTGATAATGGCTGTGGTATTGACAAAGAATTGCTGGATAAAATTTTTATTCCGTTTTTTACAACCAAGGAACATGGTTCCGGAATTGGTTTAAGTCTTTCCCGACAAATCATGAGGCTACACAAGGGAAGTATATCCATTAATTCGCAGGTTAATAAACAAACTAACGTCATATTAAAATTCTAAGTATATCGACCTGCTTAATTTGTTGGCCTGTTCTGCTATCGAGTATTAGGTGGATTTTTCATTCAATAATACTGCGGTATACTTGCGTACTAACTGAGGTATAGAATTTACATCTATTTCTTCAAATGAAAAGATTTTTTATATCTTTTTATTTTTTTAGCCGTAAAAATTATACACTCAATAAGCCTTACATGATGCTTTTTACTAAACAACGTGTAAATCTGATACTTATATCATGTTTTCTTATTATTTCACCATTAGGCTTCTTTAAGTGCAACAGAGGATCAAACCCAACCGAGGATAATACTGGAATATCAACCGATAGTCTAAATTATAGTGTACAGAATTCCAGGCAAAATGAATTAAAAAGTACGTCCAAAACAGACTCTCTGAAGATCCTCATGGTTGGTGCAAAAAGCGATACCTCACGTCTTCGTATTCTTGATGCATTGGCATATATAGAAAATAATGATTCGCTGTGCCTTGAATATAATCAGCAAATAAAAGTCCTTACACAAAAAATCCTATCTGAAAATCCATCACCTAATGAAGAAAAAATATGCAAAAAATATCTTGCAGAGGCTTTGCACAGAGATGGATTGATTTATGCTAATCAGAGCGATTATACCCAAGCCATGGAATGTTACCAAAAAAGTATAAAATATAAGGAAGAAATTGGCGATAAAAGCGGCATTTCCACATCATTGAATTATATAGGTCATTTATATTACCTGCAGAACGAATACAACTTAGCGCTTAAATACTACAATGAAAGCCTGAAAATCAGAGAAGAACTTAATGATAAAGCTGGAACAGCCTCGTCATTAAACAACATTGCTAATATTTATGCCGATCAGGGAGACTATGACACCGCTCTGAATTACTATAATAAATGTTTATCGGTATTTGAAAAACTGGGTGACAAAGAGAATTTTTCCAAAATTTTAACCAATATTGGAATCATTTATGAAGATCGTGGTAACATTCCGGAAGCCCTCAAATATTATAAAAACAGCCTAAAAATTACAGAAGAACTAGGAGACAAAGTTGGTATGGCTATATTATTAAACAGTCTGGGGAATATTTATAATTATCAGGATAATATATTAAAAGCCCTGGAACATTATAACAAATGCTTGAGTATTTCTGAGGAGCTGGGCAATAAAAGATTAATATCTCTTTCCCTGTATAACTTTGGTCAGATTTATTACAGACAGGCCGACTTTGCAAAAGCTTTGGAATACTTTAATAAAAGTCTAGCCATACATGAAGAGATGGGAAATAAAATTGGAATCGCCAATGACATGAGTGATATCGGAATAATTTATTCAGAACAGAATGATTTGGAAAAAGCCTTAGAATTTCATTCGAAAAGCCTGGAACTAAAGGAAGCATTGGGCGATAAAATGGGTATCTCCGAGTCTCTCATTAATATTGGCAACATATATGCTTTTAAAAAGGAATTCACAAAGGCCCTTGATTGTTATAATAGAAGTCTAATATTTAAGGAAGAATTAAAGGATAAAGCCGGTATTACCAAAAATTTAACAAAAATCGGAGATATCTATTTCATAAAAAATGAAACAGATAAGGCTTTAAATTATGCAAAACGGTCATACAATCTGGCCAAGGAAACAAACATTGTGTCATATATCGGAGATGCTGCCGAACTATTTGAAAAGATTTATACAAGGCAAGGTAAATACAAACTGGCAAGGCAATACCTTGACGAATATATTACTATGCGTGATAGTATAAACAAGCTCGAAAATCAGAAAATGGCACAAAAGATATACAATCAAAAACAATACGAGAAAAAAGAAATTGCCGGT
>CAYMQP010000351.1:0-3945 GCA_964392505.1 uncultured Bacteroidales bacterium | reverse complement strand
GGTATAGAAATACCATTTCCTCATATTACTTTATATACAGGTGAGGTTACAAAGCCTTATCCGGTGCAAATGCGACAGGAATCAAAAAACAAAAATTAATTCCGTTACCTGTTTGTTATCCGATTATTATTATGCCCTATTGTTCAGTTTTGCACAAAAATTAATTCATCTTCTTAAGAGAATATGCCAATATGACATAAGAATTATTTAATTCATGTCATATTGTCTTATTTGTTCGGTTGGCACATAAGTTGACTAATGTTAAACGTAAAAATTAAAATAATGTAAAATCAAAATAATAGGAGGACAAAGCTATGTTACCATCAATTTTAAGAAAAAGAAGCTATGCAGCACCCAGTATTTTTGATGAATTCTTCAACGATAGTTACCTGCCTCGTTTTTTCGACGGCAATTACTGGTCAAACAGTAACACAAGTCTACCGGCAGTAAATGTCGAAGAAGATGAAAAAGAATATCGTATCGAAGTGGCTGCACCAGGTTTAGAAAAAGAAGACCTGAAAGTATCTGTAAACGATGGCGTATTAACTATTTCTTCAGAAAAGAAAGTTGAAAAGGAAGATAAAGATGATAGTTACATCCGCCGTGAATTCGGGTATACCTCATTCTGCCGTTCATTTACTTTGCCCGAAGAAGCTAACTCGGACAAAATCAGTGCTAAGCACAAAAATGGAGTGTTATATGTTAGCATTCCCAAGTCAGAAGTGAAGGTAACACCTGTAAAAGACATTAAGATTTCATAAAGTAATACGTGATGGTTTTGGTTGAACGCAGTACCGATAGGGCTGCGTTTTTTGTTTTTACCGAAAACCTGATGAAAAAATTTTACTTTTTAAAGTGTTAAAAAATCTAAAAAGTATTGATCATTAATTGCCAATATTCTTTTTTTGTGACCGATTTTAAATAATAAAATATAGCAATGGATATAGTTGTTGAGAATATCACGAAAAAATTTGGCACACAAAAAGCCGTCGATAATGTTTCGTTTCGTGTGAAAACCGGAGAAATATTGGGTTTCCTCGGACCAAATGGAGCAGGAAAATCTACCACCATGCGTGCCATTACCTGTTTTTTTGCGCCAAACGAAGGCGATATCCGTATTGGAGGTTATTCCATTCATCAGGATCCAGAAAAGATAAAGAAGATAGTCGGTTATCTTCCCGAACAAAATCCACTTTACCAGGATATGCCTGTGCTCGATTACCTACGATTTATTGCGGAATTACATGGAATAAACAAAACAAAAATCAATCAACGAATATTGGAAATGGTGCATACATGTGGTCTAGAGGGAGAAAAACATAAGAAAATCGGAGAATTATCAAGAGGTTATAAGCAACGTGTAGGTCTTGCACAGGTGTTAATTCACGATCCACAGGTTTTAGTTCTCGATGAACCAACTTCCGGCCTCGATCCAAATCAGATTATTGAAATAAGGGAATTGATCAGAGAAATTGGTAGAGAAAAAACCGTTTTACTTAGCTCACATATCCTGGCCGAAGTTGAAGCCACATGTGATAGGATCATAATTATTAACAAAGGTCGTATTGTTGCCGATGGTACATCAGACGATCTGCGTAAGCGAGCAAAAAACAAAGAGATCTTGAAACTTACCATCGAAGAAGGTGAAAGAAACACTATATACAAAGCGCTGCAAAAGTTGGAAAATGCCGATTTGGTCGATATAATATCACAAAGTGGTAACACATTTGAGTTGCAGAGCAAACCGGGAACTTCATCACGTCGCGATGTTTTCCGTCTTTGTGTCGATAAAGGTTGGCTATTGACTGAAATGACACCCACTGAGACCAAGCTTGAAGATGTCTTCCGCGAACTAACTATGAACTAAAAATTTTCAATGTTATGTCAACTATCTGGATTATTACCAAGAGAGAATTAAGATCATTTTTCGATTCATTACTGGCATATATCATGATCATTGCATTTCTGGTATTTACGGGTTTATTTACCTGGATGATCGGACAAACTGTATTCCTTGTGAAACAAGCCAGTCTGCAATCGTTTTTTGCAGTTTCGTATTGGGCACTTTTCTTTTTTATTCCAGCCCTCACTATGAAACTCATTGCTGAAGAACGCAGTAGCGGTACACTTGAATTAATACTGACAAAACCCGTATCGGACGGACAATTGGTACTAGGAAAATTCCTGGCTGTGTTTATTCTGGTTTTACTATCGCTTATTCTAACAATTCCATACTATATAACAGTTGCATCCATTGGTCCGATAGATCATGGAGCTACTCTTCTGGGTTATTTGGGATTATTACTCATGAGTGCAGCATATATAAGTATCGGAGTTTTTACCAGCAGTCTTACTAGTAATCAGATTGTTTCATTTCTACTGGCTCTCTTTATCGGCATTTTCTTCCATTTAATTTTTAATGCATTATCGCGTTATTTTCCAGGATTCATAGGGAATACATTGAATTACATCAGTCTTTCCACACATTATGAATCATTAACACGTGGTGTAATTGACAGTAAGGATCTGATCTACTTTGCTTCGCTGATTGTGCTTGGATTATTTGGAGCCGAAATGGTGATTGGACGTAGAAACTTAACCGATTAACAGAAATTCCGAAAACTATGAGATCAACTAAGAATATTACCGTATTTGTTTTACTTGTGATTGGAGTAATTGTATTGATTAACTATCTGTCTGACCAGTTCTTCTTTCGGCTTGATTTCACGGAAGATAAAAGATTCACGCTAAGTAATGCCACAAAGGATATTTTAAAGAACCTGGAGGAACCTGTTACCATAACGGCCTACTTTTCAAGTAATCTACCTCCCCAGCTTGAACAGGTGAAGCGCGATTTTCGCGACATGCTCACTGAGTATGTTAACCGATCGAATGGGATGGTAGCCTATGAATTCATCGATCCGCTTAAAGACGATAAACTAAAAAGTCAGGCTGCCCAAGCTGGTATCGATCAGGCACAAGTACAGGTACAGGAAAAAGACCAATTTAAGGCTCAAATTGCTTACATGGGAGCTAATATTCAACTTGGCGAGGATAACGAGGCAATCCCAATGATACGAAGTATGAATGGGCTGGAATACAAGCTATCGTCAGCCATTAAAAAATTATCCGTTTCCGAAAAACCTATTGTAGGTTTTGTTCAGGGGCACGGTGAAGCTACACTTGGACAAATTTGGGAAGCTAAACAGGCATTAGATGTGTTGCATAAATCCGAACTGGTAAATCTGAATGATAGTATGCTAAATCTCGATAAATACAGTACCTTAGCTATACTTGGCCCGAAGGATTCCATTACGGCAGATGAATTTGCTAAACTCGATGCATTTCTGAACCGGGGCGGACGTTTATTTATTGCCATCAACCGTTCCGATGCCGACCTGACTCAAGAACAATTCAGCCATACGGTCAATACTGGCCTGGAAACATGGCTTAGCAATAAAGGTATCGACGTTAACACCAATGTAGTTATTGATCTGAATTGTCAGCAAGGGTGGATTCAACCTCAACCCAATTATTTTATGCAGATCACAATCCCATATTTCATAATAGTTCAGAATTTTGAAGAGCATCCTATTTCTTCAGGTCTTGAACAGGTATTATTTAATTTCGCAAGCTCCATTAATTTTTCGGGTGATAGCACTATCAGCTATACTCCATTGTTAAAATCGTCTGAAAAATCGGGTACAAAGCCTGCCGAGGGTTACATAAACATCACACAGCAATGGAGCGAAGCCGATTTCCCACTTTCGAAACTTACACTGGCTGCAACACTGGAGGGTAGTTTCAATGGTAGTGTACATACCAAAATGGTAGTTATCGCTGACGGAGAATTTGCGGAAGCTGCAAATCAGCAACAACAAGTAAATCCCGATAACGTGAATCTTCTTGTAAATTCAATTGATTGGTTATCGGACGATACAGGCT
>CAYMQP010000350.1:0-3962 GCA_964392505.1 uncultured Bacteroidales bacterium | reverse complement strand
CTTTTACCTATCGATTTGTTTTGGGTTTTTTATCCAACTATTTAGGGGGCTAAGACATTATTCACCCTTATAACCAGCCATGCAAATTACGATTTCCCTGTAAAAAAACTAAATATGCGTTTCGTTGGACAAATTTATGCCTATTTTGTGTAAACCTATTTCAGGATAAGACACAGCTTTTAATATCAATAATTGTATTGTTTGCCAGAAGGCTATTATAAAACAGAAGTAAGTATTACTATAAACGCAACTTTCTTGAATAGTAATGAATCTGTCTTTTAGCTGAATCTAATTATCTCTAAAATTAAAATCATGAAACATTCAATTTTAATATTAACAGCATTATTCGGGTTTAGTATACTTAATTATGCCCAAGGCGATACAGTTCAGATATTACCATCATACCCTACCACAAATGATAGTATTAAGGTTGTAATAGAAATGTGTTATTATGATACTACCTTATTTTCTGTTGAGAACGATACCATACTGTTTATTCTGACAACTGATAGCCGTATAGATGGTGTCTGTGCCCCCTATTTCGATACTACTACTATAGGAAAACTGGCTCCAGGAAGCTGGACTTTGCTCTATTTCTATGTCGACAGGGCAATTGGTACAGAAGATTCTATTCTTTATTCAAAAACCATCAATTTTGAGATTTCTGTTATAAACGGTATTCGTTATTATTCAGCAAACAAATTGTGGAAAATATATCCAAATCCGGCGAATGATTATTTAGTTGTTGAATTTACCATGCCTGATTTCTCACCTGAAGAAAAATTATTATTCATGATAAAAGATTTCTATGGGAGAACAATTTTCAAAAAACAAATTCAAGATTCAATAGAAAGAATCCCTATCTCAAACTTAGCTTCGGGTAATTATTTAATTGTATTAACCAACAATGAAAAAACAGTAACATTACCTTTTGTAAAAGAAAATTGATTTCCTTTTATTACTCACTGATCTACTGAATTCTAAGCAATTCGAAAATTTCGAAGTGCTTTTTACTAAATATAGGGATACTGTGCATCCATGATATTAATAAATAAGTCTCTGGCATGAGTACATACCAGAGACTTAATACTTATAATTTACGATAGAAAGATGGTTTACTTAATATAATCGTTATAGATAGTAGCAATACCCTCATCCAGCGAAATACTTTCTTTCCAGCCCAGGCTATGCAGCTTATCGACATTCAGTAATTTTTGCCTGGTACCATCAGGTTTTGTTGTATCCCACACCAGTTCACCTTCGAAGCCGACTATCTTTTTCACTTTTTCGGCCAGCTCCTTTATGGTAAGGTCGCGGCCCGTTCCTATATTAATATGGGTATTTCGTATTTCCCTGGCTTTTTCAGCTCCTAAGCTTTTCTTACGGATCTCAACCAAATCGCTGAAATCTACATTTTCCATAACAAAAACACAGGCATCGGCCATATCGTCGGAATGCAGGAATTCACGCCTGGGGGTACCCGTACCCCATAACATTACACTAACCTTATCATCTGCTGCTTTAATTCCGTATTGTTTCAGCATTTCAATTAAAGTATTTTCATCGGCATTTCCGTCAACGCCTTCAACGGGTTTTTTATTAAAGTCGTTTTTTAAAGCCTGCCAGTCGTTTTGCAGCAGGCACTTCCCCAAATGCATTTTTCGAATAAGAGCAGGTAATACATGCGATTTTTCAAGATCGTAATTATCGTTGGGTCCGTATAAGTTCGTAGGCATTACAGGAATAAAATTGGTACCATACTGCAAATTATAACTTTCGCAAAGTTTAATTCCGGCAATTTTAGCAATAGCATAGGGTTCGTTAGTATACTCGAGAGGATCGGTCAGAAGGTATTCTTCCAAAATAGGCTGTGAACTATCCCGCGGATATATGCAGCTGCTCCCAAGAAAAAGCAGTTTTTTTACACCAAACCTGTAACTGTTATGCACCACAATATTCTGGATCATCAGGTTTTCGTAAATAAACTGTCCGCGGTAAGTATTATTGGCTACAATACCTCCAACTTTTGCTGCTGCCAGAAAAACATATTCCGGCTTCTCTTTTTCAAAGTATGCTTCAACAGCTTTATAATCGGTAAGATCAAGCTCATCGATACTTTTACCGATAAGATTGCTGTACCCCTTTTTCTTCAGGTTACGCACCAGCGCGCTACCCACAAGGCCCAAATGACCGGCAATATATATTTTACTGTTTTTCTCCATAACGTAAGTAATTTAGAACCTGAAACGTTTCATAGCCATATAATTTGCTCTGATACTCCTACTCAAAGTAGTTCAGCGTTTTATATCCGCCGTTGCGCAGATACTGATCTTTCTGCATAAGTTTGATATCGGATTGAACCATATCCTTAACCAGGGCTTTTAAGTCGTATTCAGGTTCCCATCCTAATTTTGTTTTAGCTTTGGTCGGATCGCCAATAAGCAAATCCACTTCGGTCGGCCTGAAGTAAGCCTTATCGACAGCAAGTACTTCTTTACCGACAGGCAGCTTATAACGAGGATCCTTACATTTGGCGACAAAGGCTTTTTCGTCATCGCCTTTACCTTTAAAATCGAGTTCGATACCTGCCTCATTAAATGACATGATAACCAGATCGCGTATTTGGGTGGTAACACCGGTAGCAATTACAAAATCTTCCGGTTCATCCTGCTGAAGCATCAGGTACATGGCTCTGATGTAATCCTTGGCATGTCCCCAGTCACGCTTGGCCGACAGATTTCCCAGATACAATTTATCCTGCAAACCGAGAGCAATACGTGCTACCGCCCGGGTAATTTTACGGGTAACAAATGTTTCACCTCTGATTGGTGATTCGTGGTTAAATAAAATTCCATTACAGGCAAACATATTATAGGCTTCGCGATAATTTACTGTTATCCAATAGGCATATAGTTTAGCCACAGCATAAGGACTCCGTGGATAAAAAGGTGTTTTTTCAGTTTGGGGAACTTCCTGAACAAGTCCGTATAATTCGCTTGTTGAAGCCTGATAGAATTTTGTTTTTTCATTTAGCCCTAACGTACGAATAGCCTCAAGTATTCGTAGCGTGCCCAGACCATCGGCATTACCCGTATATTCCGGTGTATCGAAACTTACCTTGACATGACTCATAGCAGCCAGGTTGTATATCTCGTCGGGTTGCACTTCCTGAATGATCCGAATAAGGTTTGTAGAATCGGTTAAATCGGCATAATGCAATATGAAATTTCGGTTCTCAACATGAGGATCAAGATATAGGTGGTCGATTCGCTCCGTATTGAATAGCGAACTTCTTCGCTTGGTGCCATGAACAATATACCCTTTTTTTAGCAGAAATTCAGCCAGGTACGCACCATCCTGCCCGGTTATACCTGTAACCAAAGCTACTTTTTTATTTGCCATTATGTTGCTTATTTATTTTTTTGAAGACTTCATACATATCGGATGATACTCACCTTTTAATCCAATGGGAGCAGCATTTCGTATGGTATAAACAGTTTCGATAGCAGGTTTGGCCAGGAGTATCGAAAATCCATTACCCGCTAAAATACGTTTATAACTTTCGGTATGCAAATCGGTAAATCCTCCGCTGAATTCGATTTCCTCATTATCCATAGTTATGGAACGATAGGTTCGGCCTCCCGTTTTTTTAACATTTTCAGGTATATCGTTATAATCGAGACTTAGATACCATTTAATACGTGCCTTTTCCAGATCGAGATAACCTGATGCCTTATTCTTCTCGAGTAAATGAACAATATTTTGCTTTACACCACCAAAGATCCATATTAACATATCGAAAAAATGAATACCAATATTGGTGGCAATACCTCCTGATTTTTCGACATCGCCTTTCCAGGAAATAAAATACCATTTACCCCGGCTTGTTATATAGGTAAGTTCAATATCATATATTTTATCTTTAGGGCCTTCATCGATTTTTTTCTTCAACTCAACAATCG
>CAYMQP010000349.1:0-3991 GCA_964392505.1 uncultured Bacteroidales bacterium | reverse complement strand
GGCCAATATGTATTATATCATTATTCTTCATTAAGCTTCGTTAAATCTTGTATGATTAATAAAATTACTATAAGATCTTTTCTATAGTCTGAAAGTTAAAATATGCCTGGCACGACCCTTCCGATGATACCATACAAGCTCCAATCGGATGTGCCGGCGTACAGGCTTTACCGAACAATTTACATTCGGTAGGTTTTTTTAAGCCTTTGAGAATCTCTCCACATATACATCCTTTGGGTTCTTCTCCTTTTAAAACCTGAACAGGCAACTGTTTTTCAGCATCGAAATTTTCATATTCCTTTCTGATTTTTAATCCACTATTGGGAATAGCTCCAATCCCTCTCCAATGTTGGATATCAGGTTGAAAAACTTCATCGATTAAATGCTGTGCTTTTAGGTTACCTTCGTGTGATACGAGCCGTTTATACTGAATTTCAACTCCCGTCCGGTTTTCTTCAATCATCTTCACGATCATGTAAACAGCCTGCACTAAATCGACGGGTTCGAAGCCTGATATTACCACCGGAATTTTATAGGTCGATGATAAGGAATCGAAGATTTTACTGCCCGCAATAGTACTTACATGTCCCGGCCCTATATAGCCATCAATTGGGATTCCTTCTTCAATTAGCGCTGCCATGGCTTCCGGCATAGTCTTATGAGCGCAAAGTACAAGAAAATTTGAGAGATTTTCGACTTTAGCTTGTTTCATTGCTATGGCTGTACCCGGAACTGTGGTTTCAAAACCAATAGCTGCAAAAATGATCTTTTTAGCAGGATTTTTTCTTGCGATATCGAGTGCCTGAGTAGTTGAATAAATAATACGAACATCGCAACCGGAAGCTTTTTCGCGATCGAGCGATGCCGAAGTTCCCGGAACACGCAGCATATCGCCATAGGTAAGAAGGATAACGTCGGACATTTGAGCATAGGCAATGGCCATATCGATAAATTGCTGATCGGTAACACATACCGGACATCCCGGGCCCGAAAGCAACTCAATTTCTTCTGGAAGAAGGGTATGAATTCCATAACGCCTTATGGCCATAGTATGACCACCGCATACCTCCATTATTCTGACCTGCTTTTTTGTTATAGTGTTGATCTTGGCGAGAAGCGTTTTTACAAGTTTTTCGTCTCGAAATTCATCTGTAAAGTTCATGTAACAGGAGTATCATTTTCAGGGTCGAACGATTCTAATTCACGCAAAGTTTTAAGGGTTTCGAAAGCTTCCTCTTCACTGAGCTTTTCAAGTGCATAGCCGGTGTGAATGAGAACATAATCTCCTGTTTTGACATCATCGAGGAGTTGTATGCCGATGCGAACAGAAGCACCATTTATATTAGCTTGTGCAAATTCTCCTTCGATTTTCTCAATTCTTGCCGGAATTCCTAAACACATGTTATTTCGATTTTATGTGGGCTGCAACCGCCAGTTGTCCGAGTGCAATACCACCATCGTTACAGGGAACTTCGCGTGGATAATACACTTCAAAGTTATTATGGCGAAGCAAATGTAGCAATTTTTCGGTGAGATACCGGTTTTGAAATGTGCCGCCCGATAATACAACCTTTTGGATTCCGCTTTGTTCAAAAGTGATCTGAATTTGCTGCAGGGCAGCTAAAGCAAGAGTATTGTGAAATTTTGCAGCTATCTCGGTAGTACTTTGCTGGCTTTTGATATCATCCACAATTTCCCGGATCATAGCATTAAATGATATTTCAGGAGATAAACTGAAGGAATAACTTTCATCGTGTTTTTTGTCAATTGCATTTTCAAGTCGCATAGGCGCTTCGGCATGATAGTTACTTTCGATACAGAGATTAAGCATCGCAGCTACTGCATCGAAAAGTCGGCCTGCACTGCAACATAGTGGGCTGTTAATTCCTTTATCAATCGCCAGTACAAGCTTTTCAGCTTTTGCAATATCAATCATGTTAAGAAAAGGAATGTCAAGCTTTTTCCATTCCTTTCCAAAAACATGGTACAGGTAGGCTAGTGTACTGCGCCAGGGTTCGCGGGTTGCAATATCGCCTCCAGGCAAGGCAACATATTCAAAATGATTTAAACGGGTAAACGAGCTATAATCTGCTATCATAAGTTCGCTACCCCAAATATTCCCGTCGGTACCATAACCTGTTCCGTCATAAATCAACCCAATAACACGATCGCTGATACCATATTCAGCCATAACTGCTGCTACATGGGCATGATGATGCTGAACTTCTTTTACTGGTAGTTTTAGTTCTCTTGCGTATTGCGTAGAAAGATAATCAGGATGCATGTCGCAGGCGACCAGCCTGGGCTTAAATCGGTACATACGCGAGAATTCTTTTATATTCTCTGTATAAAACTCATATGTATCGGCATTTTTCAAATCACCAATATGTTGACTCAGTATTCCCTGTTTATCTTTTCCGATACAAAAGCAATTTGAAAGTTCAGCTCCTGTTGCCAGAATACCTTCCGCAACGAAATGCAAATCGATAGGATCCGGAGTATATCCCCTTGCACGACGCATAATACAAATCGAATCATCTATAACTTTCACAACCGAATCATCGGCACGACGGGCTATTTTTCGGTTGTTCATTAATATTCCGCCGGAAATACTTTTAAAAGCTTTCTTAGCCTTTTCCTCGGTATATAAAATGGGAACATCCGATTCGTTTCCGCTGGTAAATACCAGAGCATCTATTTTAACATTATCAAAAATCAGATAATGTAAAGGAAGATAAGGTAGAAAAGCACCCACAGAATTCAGGCCGGCAGTTATACCAGGAGCTAGCATGTTTTCTTTTAGTCCTTCAAGCACGACAATAGGCCGCCGCCACGATTGGATTACTTCTGTTTCCAGCGAATTAATGCTGGCATATTTTTTTACATGCTTTAATGACTTAAACATAACCGCAAAAGGTTTCTTTTCCCTATGTTTGAAACGACGAAGTTCATTAACAGCCACCGTATTCAACGCATCGCATGCCAGATTATAACCACCAAGACTTTTCAGAGCTATTACTTTTCCCTGGTTAATCTGATTACCTAATTCTTTTATTATCAGTGAAAAATCATCTGAAATTGAATTTCCGGCTAACAATATATACCGGGGACCACAGTTGGGACATGATGTGGGTTGTGCATGAAACCGACGATCGAGGGGATTAGTATACTCGTTTCCGCAATCTTCGCACATTATAAATTCATGCATGGTTGTATTATGCCTGTCGTAAGGAAAATCGTTTATAAGTGTGAAACGCGGACCGCAGTTAGTACAATTGATAAATGGATAACTATAGCGCCTGTTATTTCCGTATAACTCTTCCAGACAATCGGGACAAATAGCAATATCGGGACATACTTCGGTTATAGCTGAAGTTTTAGTTTTACTTGGTAATATTTGGAAGGATGCCTGGTTTTTAATTTTCACTTTTTCTTTTTCGATTTGCTTGATAACGGCTCCTATCGGAGTTTTTGTGCAAAGCAGATGATGAAATTCAGCACACTGCGACTCGTTACCTTCAATATAAATTATTACCCCATCGGATTGATTATAGACATAGCCCTTTAAATTTAACTGATGTGCAATCCGGTATATGAAAGGACGAAAGCCAACTCCCTGCACTCGCCCTTTAATCTTATATTGATATGCTACTTGATCGGACTGAACCATAGTTACATGTAACA
The DNA here is from genome assembly GCA_964392505.1 of uncultured Bacteroidales bacterium. Taxonomy (GTDB): domain Bacteria; phylum Bacteroidota; class Bacteroidia; order Bacteroidales; family UBA10428; genus UBA10428. The sequence continues at coordinate 307 of CAYMQP010000349.1, read as the reverse complement.
AATTTGATTTTCAATATATTCGGTGTATATTAGTTCCATTAATTACAACGTTTAATATAGGTATTCTTGTTCGATTATCTCATCTAATCTCCATGAAACTTCCACCACGCACCATTGAGCGGCTAAGCAAATACCGGCGGTTGCTTGAAAAGTACAGGGAATCGGAAGGAACATATATTTTTTCACATCATTTGGCGCGTATGCTTAATCTTACACCAGTTCAGGTTCGTCGTGATCTGATGCTTATAGGACTGTCAGGAAACCACCGTAAGGGATATAATATCAATGAGCTGGTAAAACTAATCGG
>CAYMQP010000348.1:0-3992 GCA_964392505.1 uncultured Bacteroidales bacterium | reverse complement strand
TGGACCCAGGTCGATAGGCTTTACACCCAGAATACGGAAAAGTTTGTAAGTTGGAAAACGTTCGCCCTGGTACATCACTTCTCCCAATCCGATCAGTGGGAGAAACAGATGGGCCAGCGGGGCCAGATCGCCCGAGGCACCTACCGAACCCTGTTCCGGCACACAGGGAATGATGTCCTGTTCGATATGCCAGATAATACGTTCCATGGTTTCGACCGATACGCCCGAATAGCCCTGTGCAAGTGAATGAACCTTAAAGATTAGCATAAGCCGTGCAATGGAATGCTCCACAAGTTTGCCTACACCCACACTGTGGCTTTTCAGCAAGTTGTTTTGCAGTTTCCGAGTGTCTTCCTCGCCGATTAGGGTGGTGCACAGGGGGCCGAAACCGGTATTAACACCATACGTAGCGATCTTTTTGTGTACGATTTCTTCTACGATATTGCGGCTTGCCCTTACCTTTTCCCGAATGTCATTGGTAAGAACACCCTTAAGCTGATTGCGTGAAATTTCCAGGGCTTTACCCAGCGTCATCCGGTCCTTTCCATAGCGAAATATTCTCTCCGGCATATATTGACGGTTTTAAGACTATGGTCTAAGGTAACGCATAAATGCAGGAAGTGAAATGACAATTGTTAGGAGGGAGTTTGATTGTTGTTGGCATTATTTATTCATTGGTAATTAATGCGCAATTATCTTAACTTGCTTTAATACAGTCTCAGTCGCTAATTTTTGCATATCAGGTGCATAGCCATATTTTCGAAGTAACCGTTTAACAGCTATTTTTAATTTAGCCTTTACGCTTTCTTTAGTGGTCCGGTCGTTAGGCTGATCTGAGCTTCTCCTTTGCAAAAGGAGCTCGACCGCAAAAAGCGGTTACCCGAAGGATTAATTTCTATTAGGAATTCCTTTATTGTCATTTATTCTTTAGATTTGACAAAGTCTTAGTATAATTGAACCAACCGCATAAAATCCTGTTTGCTACAGTATGGTAAATTTAACCGACCGCAAGCGCAATATTAAAATAATCCTGATTTTAGGAAGCCTTACCACGCTGGTACCTTTTTCAGTCGATTCCTATCTGCCTGCAGTTCCCGAAATTGCCGGTCATTTCGGAACCACTACAGCAACAATCTCTTTTTCCTTATCGACATTTTTTGTCGGTTTTGCATTGGGTCAGCTTCTGTATGGACCCTTACTCGACAGGTTCGGAAGGAAAAAGCCACTTTATGTGGGATTAGCAATTAGTATCCTAGCAGCTGTCGCCTGTATTTTTTCACCCAACGAGATTGCTTTTATGACCTACCGTTTTGTACAGGCTTTGGGAGCTTCGGTTGCAACTGTGGCGGCCATCACAATGGTACGTGATTTCTTTTCGCAGGAGGAAAGTGCAAAAGTCTTTTCACTGTTAATTTTAGTTATCGGTTCTTCACCTCTTTTGGCACCGACAATAGGAAGTTTTATTGCCTCGCAACTGAGTTGGCAGTGGATTTTCGTTTTTCTTATCCTGCTGGCTATTGTGCTGATCGTTATCGTTTCGTTTTTTCTGCCTGTAACTTATAAAGCTAATAGTGAAATATCATTAAAGATTACGAGTCAGACATTACGTTATATAACAATACTTAAGAAACGACAATTTTCTGTTTATGCATTTGCAGGTGCATTTTCGTTTGCATCGCTCTTTATATATGTAGCCGGTTCTCCAATAATCTTTATACAGGTTTTTCATGTTAGTCCGCAAATTTTCGGAGGCATTTTTGCCATGTTATCGGTGGGATTCATTGGAGGCAGCCAGTTGAATGTCCTGTTATTAAAAAGATTTAACAGCCGGCAGATATTCCGGTTTGCTTTATTTATCCAGGTAATTACTTCACTACTATTTTTTATAGGTAGCTTAAATGGTTGGTACAACGAGACAAGTACAATTGTACTACTGTTTATTCTGTTATTATGCCTGGGATTTACATCTCCCAATGCGCTGGCTCTTGCCCTGGAACCGATAACCGTTAACCTGGGGAGTGCTTCTGCCCTGATCGGTACTATCCGTATTGGCACTGCCGGACTTGCTTCGGCAGGAATCGGATTGTTACACACAACTACCATAACCCCGGTTGCTTTTATGATGGCTTCTACTGTTGTAGTGGCTGTGACGATTTTTATTGTCGGAGGCCAAATGAATTATGCATTTGGCAGAAGAATAAAGCTCGGCACTAGGCCTGATTAACTGTAATCTTGTGATATTAAAAATAATAAGATCAGCTTCCCTGCCAGTCGTTAGGCTGGGCTGAGCTTCTCCTTCGTAGAAGAAGCTTGACCGCAAAAAGCGGTCACGGTTAGTCACGTCCCGTAAAATGCAGGATTCGCAGCCATGGTTAAGAACAAACAGCGAGACGTTCTGCCCGTGGACATGCCTACCTTTACTATTTATATGCAGAGATTCGGTGGATACCTTCTGCCGACCCTGAGTTATCAGTCTCTGGCGGACAGGCTACTTTTGATGTATCACATAATCACAGATTATAAATGGGGGCGGGAAAGGGAATCATATTTATCTTCAGATTAAAATCGTTTAATTAAGTCAAGTATTGAAAAGTATTCTTATATCGAACTCACCTTAACATATGGTTCAGATTGCGACTGAGTTAAATATTGATAATCTCTGACTTAAAAGTTACATTCTAACGTGGGATTCTTGAGACTTTTATCTCTCAATTTGTTTTGGGATTTTGTTGGATACCTATTTAGGGAGCTAAAACACGGCAATTATTGTTAGTTACAAACCTGCCTGCTGCAGTCAGGCATACTTTTATTGCGAGGATGTAGGGAAACTCATAGCCTTCGAGTTAACAATTCACAAGTTCCATACTTTGAGTACATTAGTTGTAATTTATAGAGAAATTTAATCATTTAACTAAAAGCTAAGTCGTTGGATTTCCGGTTTTTTGCTGAGTATGATCTATAGAAAAAAATGCAAAAGCCGCAGGATTTATGCAACTTCAGTCAAAATTCAAAGCATGGATTTTTGTTATTACAAATTAACTTATCTCGACAAGCGTCACTTCGAAAGTCAAATCCCGGCCTGCCAGCGGGTGATTGGCATCGACTATAATACTGTCCTCTTTTACTTCCGTAACCACAAGAGGTATCTGTTTCCCGTCGGGAGTTTTAGAGACAAGCTGTAAACCCACCTCCGGTTTAATTTTTTCTGGCAATTGCGATTTCGGTACTTCATGTATAAGTTCCTGTCTTACTTCACCATACGCTTCAGTACTGGGAATGTTGATGGTCTTCGATTCATTCAACTTCATCCCCTCAACTCCCTTATCGAACCCGGGGATCACTTGTCCCTTACCCAGTGTAAATTCCAGCGGATCTTTGCCTTCCGAAGAATCAAAAACATCACCGTTCTCCAACATTCCTTTATAATGTACCTTTACTTTATCATTTGCTTTTGCCGTCATAATTTTTCTTTTTTTATATGAATATATGCGAATTAACAGTACTTATTAATGGAATGCAAGGAAATGGGGAAGAGATTTGAAACAATTTTAGGAAATATACTCAATACTCATTCTTACTCAGATTGAGTAAATTTAGATTTCCGAATTCGCAAGGAATTATCTGGATTTCGTGAGACTTTTATCTTTATAGCCGTTTTGGTAATTTTTAACCAATTCTGTAGATGGCTAGTATAATCTTACTAGTTTGTCTTATCTTAAATTAGTTTGATGGCTAATCTTTAGAAAAGGCGAAGTCCTCGCCTTACTTACGCAGCCCGAAATCACCAACGATTTCATACGGCTAACCGTTACCATCAATTGTAACGCAACCTTGTAGCTAATAAATTCATCTGGTATATAACCAAGTCTATTATATTTATGAAAACTTTAAATCATTTCGAATTTTTATTATCATTTGTTTCACGTGCGTTAAGTGTTATTATATTTCAGGATTATGAACCTGAAGATAATGCTGAAAATGAACCAGAGTGC
>CAYMQP010000347.1:0-3998 GCA_964392505.1 uncultured Bacteroidales bacterium | reverse complement strand
TTGAAACACCTCTGGCACGTCTTGCTCAGTTAGCCAGGGCTATTGGCATTCATCTGGTGATTGCTACCCAACGACCAACAACCAATATTATAACAGGTGTAATCAAAGCAAATTTTCCAGCACGAATAGCTTTCCGCGTGACATCCATGGTCGACTCTCGTACTATCCTCGATCAGCCAGGTGCCAATCAGTTAGTAGGACGTGGCGACATGCTTTTTGCTCCGGGTAGCGAACTTACACGACTTCAGTGCGCATTTATCGACATACCTGAAATAGAAAGGCTAACAGAGTTCATCGGCAACCAACAGGCTTTTCCAACTCCTTATTTTCTTCCTGAATATATCGATGAGGGTTCAGGTGACAGTATATTCGATTTTGATCTGAGCAAACGCGATAGTCTATTTAACGATGCTGCGCGTCTGGTGGTGGCACATCAACAGGGATCGACTTCGTTAATTCAACGTAAATTCTCTATAGGATATAATAGGGCAGGTCGTATAATCGATCAGCTTGAAGCCGCCGGTGTAGTTGGACCTTTTGAGGGAAGTAAAGCACGCCAGGTATTATTCCCTGATGAGTATTCGTTGGAACAATATTTGAAATCTTTAGATGAATAAAAAATCCAAGCGATGACAAGAATTATCCATATTACACTCGCTTTTTTATATACATATGCCCTATTAGCACAGCAAGATCCTGAAGCCAAAAAGATACTTGACGGGGTATCGGAAAAAACTAAAGCATATACTTCGATTCAGGCCGATTTTGAACTGATCATCGAAAACCGTTCTGAAAATCGCAATACAAGTAGTAAAGGTCTCATAAAGATAAAGGGCAATAAATACTATATGGAGTCGATGGGGACCAAGGTATATTTCGACGGAAAAACTCTCTGGACTTATATGGAGGATATAAATGAAGTCACTATTAGTGAGCCCGACGAATCATCGGACGATTTTGTTGAAAATCCTGCACTTATCTTTGATTTTTATAACCGCGATTTTAAGTATCGGCTCGTTGGAGAAGCCAGACTGGATGCAGGATGGATGTATGAAATTGATTTGTTTCCAATTAATCTTAATCAACCCTACTCACGTTTTAAAGTGTTCATAACTCGCGATACCGATGAACTCTATATGATTAAAGCTGTTGGTAAAGAGGGTATTGATTATATAGCTTATTTGCGGAATACAAGGTATAATCAGCCTTTAGACGATAATGTTTTCACATTCAATCCCAAAAATCATAAAGGTATAGAGATAATTGATCTCAGATTTTAATTAGGCTTCAGCCTCTTTAGGATAAGAAATTCTGGCGTGGTAAATATTTTTTAAACGTGTTTTAAATACCTCTTTCACGGTTGAAATATCTTTATAGGTAACCGGAGCATCGACGAACTGATTATTATCGAGCTGTTTTGTAATAATTTTCTCAACCAATTCCGATATCGACTCCTGGGTATATTCAGTCAAACTCCTCGATGCAGCTTCAACCGCATCGGCCATCATTAATACGGCCATTTCTTTCGAGAATGGTTTAGGTCCGGGGTAGGAAAAACTCTTCATGTCTACATCCTGTTCAGGATATTTTTTAATATATGAACGGTAAAAATATTGAACTGTCGTGGTTCCGTGATGCGTTTTTATAAATTCAATAATAGGTTCGGGTAAATTATTTTTATTGGCTAATTCCACACCTTTCTGGACATGGTTTATAATAATCTCAGCGCTTTTTTCAAACTCGAGGCTATCGTGCGGATTAATACCGCTTGTTTGATTTTCAATAAAATAAATAGGATCGTACATTTTGCCAATATCGTGATAAAGTGCTCCAGTACGGACCAGTAAGGGATTACCACCGATACGATGTATCGCTTCTTCGGAAAGACTTGCTACTTGCATACAGTGTTGAAACGTACCTGGAGCTACTTCAGCAAGCTTTCTCAGCAACGGCTGATTCGTATCGGATAGCTCCATTAAGGTAGTGTCAGATAAGAACCCAAATACTTTCTCGAATACATAAATAAGCAGGAACGAAATTAGAATAAGTACTCCATTGATCCCAAAATTCTTGAAATAATTATAGTCAATCTGTGACAGGTTTCCTTCATTAACTAAAAGTATACCGATATAAGTAATACTATAGGTGATAATTACAAATAGCGCAGATAGAAAGAACCGGGAGCGCCTGTACAAATTAGTAAGACTAAAAATAGCTACAATACCTGCAATAATATTCAACACAACAAACTGGTAGCTATTGGGTGCAATAATTCCAATTATTAATGTAGTAAGCACATGAACAAAAACCGCAACACGTTCATCGAAAAAAGTCCTTAGAATTATTGGTAAAATGGCAAACGGTATGATATAGAAGCTAATTTGTTCAACTTTAACCATAGTACTGGCAACAAATACCATGAGTACTACCATAAATAATATAAAGGAAGTCTTTACAATGTCGCGTAGTAACTCCCTACGAAAATTATACAGAAATACATATATTAAAACCAGTACAAAGAATACAAAAATCAACTTTCCGGCCAGAACTAGGAAAGTATTTACATTTCGCTGCTGATCTCGATAAGCTGCTCGGAGTGATTCCAGTATCTGAAATATTTCTGCTGTGATAATTTGACCGTTAGATACTATAAGCTCTCCTTGCTGAATCTTTCCCTTTTTCGTGGATATTTCGTTAAGACGCATGTTCTTTTCCCGATCAGAAGCTTCCTGGTCATAAAACACATTCGGTGTAATAAATCGTTCTATTTCAAATTCTTCGAAAAATTGTTTGAATTTATTATAATACCAGTTGTTCTTATAGGTAACATCTTCTTTAATCTTTGCGATGATGGACTCATATGCCGATTTTAACGTATAGATTTCTGATAAACTTATCTCATCGGCAATGTTACCTCTGATTAATACAATATCGGTGTTTGGAGTTAGCTTAAAGTCTCCTTCAGGCAATTCAATAATGCCCTTCACATAAGCTTTTTCAAGTAACGAATGGATAAAAACATCATAATAATCCTGCATTTCACGGAGCGTAGCATATTTCCTGCTACTCAGGTATGCTTCCTCAGTATTAATATCGAATTTTCCTAACGCATATGCAATCCATTCGTCTGAAAAGCTTTCTTTGAATTTATTCAATTGTTCTGCTGAAATATAGGCATCGAAAGTAAAAAACATTTTAACCTCGGCAAGCACCGAATCACGCTCAGCCTGCAGTTCTTCATCAGTTTTTAAAATAGCAAAATCGAAAGGTGCTGTCAAATCTTCTTCTTTCCAGGGATGCAACATCTGGAATTCATATGTGAATTTGCGTTCCCTTGGCATTAAATAAGCCAGTAAAAGAAAGGTAATCACAAATAACAGAATAGTACTTCCGAATTTGTAATTACGTTTTATTTTTTCAAAAAATGGGCGCATTCTTATTCTAATTCTCGCTAAAATACCAAAAAAAATGATTCTTCTTAACTGGTGGATATTTAGAATTTATCATACAACAGTATTTATATTGTTTTGTTTGAATTGATTTCCATACACCTTATTTTTGAAGTAATATCGTATTATGAAAAAAATTATATGTCAGCTAGCCCTGGTACCTATGCGCAAGGAACCTGATCACCGTTCGGAACAGGTTAGTCAATTGCTTTTTGGAGAAACCGCTATGATTAAAAACCAGAAAAAAAACTGGTTCAACATTATAACAGATTATGATTCTTATTCAGGATGGATCGATTCAAAATCGATTAACGAGCTTGGAAAAAGCAATAAAAAAACAAAGAAAATAATCGTTAAGGAACCTATTGTGCAATTAATCCATGAACAGGAACGTCTAATATTAAGCGCTGGTTCGGAACTTCCATTACCTGATACAAATGGAAATATTAATATCGACGGCAAGATATTTCAACCAAGTAAACCTTTTTTAATCGAAAATAATTCTATCCTGACAGATTCCTATAAATTTATTAATGCACCTTATTTATG
>CAYMQP010000346.1:0-4056 GCA_964392505.1 uncultured Bacteroidales bacterium | reverse complement strand
CATCGCTAGCAATAAATTAATATTTCATGTAATATATTAGTGATCCTTCCCGCATCTGAGTAAATATTACAGTAAACACTGCAATTACTATTAAGATGAACCACTGACGGTTTGATATCAGATCTATTAAGTCATCTTTTATGGCTGACTTTTTTTCAACTATTGGTTTAATTCTTTCTTTTGTCCAGCTAAAAGTAAGGAAGAAAAGCAGGCACGCTCCTATAGCGAATGTACCAACGCTACATTGCCAGCCGAGTGCTTCATCTTCTCCACCATAGAATTCAACTAATTTAAGAACGAAAACTTGAAGCAGAATTGCACCTGCAAACGCAAAAAAATACCGATACGATGCAAGGGAGGTTCTTTCAACAGAATCGGAGGTCATAACCCCTATTAGCGAAGAATAAGGCACATTTATAGCAGTATAAACCATCATAAGAAGTGTATAGGTAATATAGGCGTATAAAAGTTTTCCTGTAGGACCGAAGTCGGGGGTAGTAAAAGTGAGTACTCCAATTATTCCAAAAGGTAGTGCAATCCAAATCAGGTAAGGACGAAACTTTCCCCAGCGTGTCGATGTACGGTCGGCTATCATACCCATAATGGGATCGTTGGTAGCGTCCCAGATCCGGGTAATAAGTATCATAGTGCCAGCTGCTGCTGCCGGAATACCAAAAACATCAGTATAGAAAAACATGAGGAAGGTTGTGAAAAGTTTATAAAAGATCGATGAAGCTGAATCGCCAACACCATATCCGATCTTTTCTTTTAAGGAGAGAGTTTCTGAAGGAGGTGTCATTTAGTATTGTAATAATGTTTTTGTTATTTGGTATATTAATGGTGCTAAAACTAAGAATTTGTTCTTGAAATACAAATGAAGTTACGGTCAATACCTGAGTCTTTCCGTGCTTTTTTCTTTGTTTATATGTTAGCTTATTAAAGAGGTTCATTTCATTTTGAATATTAAAAAAGCATTTTTTGATATATTAGTGTCTTAAATTACACTTTCAAGATCCCATACTTATTCAATGAATATACAGGAAAAAATCACGTTACAACTTATCAGAAAAGGTGATATAACCGTTTTTCGTCGACTTTATGATGTGTATTTTTACAGGCTCTTTCTCTATGCTAGGAGCTATCTCGATAATGAAGCTGAGGCCGAAGACGTAGTTCAGGAACTCTTTATTCATCTGTATGAGAAACGAAAAGAAATTACCATTTTTTCATCGCTTTCGTCCTATTTATTCCGGTCGGTACATAACAAGTGTATTCAGATTTTAAGGCACAGGAAAGTGGTTGCCGGACATGAAGAAAAACATAAACTTAAAATTCGCGAAGCCGAGATCCTGTACAACCGGGCTGCTAATTTCACATTCTCCGAACAGCAATTGCAGGAGATTCAACAAATATTTCAGCAGGCTAACGATGCGCTTCCAGAAAAAACGAGGGAAATATTCCGGTTGAGCCGGGAACAAAATAAACCTAACAAGGAAATAGCCCGGATCTTGAAAATTCAGCTTAAAACCGTTGAATACCATATTACCAAAGCCTTAAAAAGTTTCAATGCCGCATTGAGGGATTATTTTATCTGACTTTCTTTTCATTGCTTTTTATTTTTCGAATTATGAACTTATACTTGTGAATAATCCTATCTATTTTGATAATAAAATAGTATTATCAATGAATTGTATCACTGTAATCGTAAAAACTTTGAAATAATCTGGTAATAAATACCACTTTTAGGGTTACATTGTATTTAAGCGTCTTACTGTTGTCATAACGAAAACTTAAGTAATGATTGATAAGAATAACTTAGAGGAAATGCTTTGGAAGTACTTCGGAGGAAAAGCCAGCATATCGGAAATACAGGCAATAAACCGGTGGTTAGATGAAGACAGGAAAAACTTACGATATTTTGCTACAAGTAAAGAAGCCTATATTGAAATTTTAGCTGATGCCGGGAAAAATTCTGATCTGGTGGATCGTGCATTTGATAAATTTCTTAAGCAGGCAAAAAAAATGTCCGAAGCTGAGAAAAAGAATGTCAGACAAAGAATAGCCCATTTACGTCACAACATCCTACGATATTCAGCTGCAGCAGCAATACTAGCTATTACTGTTTTAAGCACCTATTTTATTGTAAGCTATACTCAACCGGCAGCCGATGACACCTATTGCGAAATCAGTGTTCCCTATGGAGGTCGCTCGTCACTTGTTTTACCCGACGGGAGTGAGATTTGGCTTAACGCCGGTAGTAAATTTAAATACAACAGGAATTACGATATAAAATCACGTGAAGTATATCTCGATGGTGAAGCCTATTTCGATGTGGAAAAAAGTAAACATCCATTTGTTGTGCATACATCACACCTCGATATTATGGTATTGGGCACCTCATTTAATGTTAAATCCTATTCCGAAGATGAAAATATTGAAACAACCCTTGTTGAAGGCAGCATTCGTATTGAACGAAAGGAATCAGACAAACCTTTATATTTGGAACCCAGACAGAAACTCACTTATAACAAAAAATCGAGTCAATATCAGACAAACCAGGCTTTATTGGAAGACGCTGTTGAGAAAGAGGTTCGAAAGCAGGAAGTTATTCAAGAAACCCATCCTCAACTGATAGCCATTGAAGCCAATGTTAATATCGAGGAAGCTACATCGTGGAAAGACGGGAAGCTGATCATTAACAACGAACCGCTGGAAGAGCTGATAAAAAAGCTTGAAAGAAAGTACGATATCGAATTTCGGTTCGATAGTGAGAAACTGAAAAAGTATTCCTATTCCGGAACCCTTCGCGATTTTCCACTCGAACAGGTACTGAAAGCTCTGGAACTTACATCGCCTATAAAGTATTCAATTAAAGAAAAAACCGTATTTTTATACTATAATAAGAACTTTAAACCTTTAACCCACAACCTATGATAATAAATTCAAACTGCTAAGCCTATGAACATTAACTAAGCAATGAGGTCGGAAATTGGAGTACTTTTTCCGGTCGATAACTCTGACGTAAAACAAAAAAAGACTATGTTAAATTAAACAATTTAAACCTATGAAATTAATCCTAACCTGCTTTTCCTCAATTTGGGGAAAACAATCCAAAAGACTTATCCTGACTATGAATTTCATGGTTTTAATAAGTCTGTTCGCTGTGCTTAATGTATCGGCGAGTGTTTATTCCAAAGGTGAGAAGATTAGCATTAATGTTGAGGATATTCAGTTGCGCGAATTATTTCGCGAAATTGAAAACAACAGTGAGTATGCTTTCTTCTTTAACGACCAGTATACCGAACTCGATAACCGGGTATCGCTGGAAATAACTGCTGAAAATATTAGTACCATTCTCGATGAGCTGTTAATCAATACACAGCTTGATTTTGAGATAATGGACAATAACTTTATTGTGATTGTCCCGAAAGCCAATTTGCAGCAGGTGAAAGTAACAGGAACAGTAACCGGTTCTGATGGGAGTCCTTTACCCGGTGTAAATATTATTGAAAAGGGTACTACAAATGGAGTGATAACCAATCTGGATGGTAATTATACTATCACGGTGGCTTCTTCATCATCGGTTCTTGTATTTTCCTATGTTGGATACAATACAGAAGAAAGCGAAGTGGGTAATCAATCAGTAATTGATATGATTATGATTGAAAGTCTGGAGGAACTTGGTGAAGTAGTTGTTATTGGGTATGGCACCCTGCGAAAAGAAGCCGTGACGGGTTCTGTTGCATCGATGCGTGGAGATGAATTACGCGAAGTGCCCTCGTCTGATATGACACAAGCCTTACAAGGACGAATTGCCGGTGTGGAGATGTCACAGACCTCATCCAAACCCGGATCCACCATGCAGATCCGTATTCGTGGTACACGCTCGCTGACAGCCAGCAACGACCCGCTTGTCGTGCTTGACGGTATCCCCTTTGCCGGGGAAATAAGCGATATCGATCCAAGTGATATCAAAAGTGTCGATATCCTTAAAGATGCGTCGGCTACGGCTATTTACGGATCACGTGGTGCAAACGGAGTTATATTGATCTCAAC
>CAYMQP010000345.1:0-4072 GCA_964392505.1 uncultured Bacteroidales bacterium | reverse complement strand
TATAAAAAAGTAAAAATCAAACAAAAAAGAGTCAACACTATTTAGGCATTGACTATTGACTATCTAACACCCAGTAACCAGCACCCAGCACCAATCTATAATTAATTGCAACTAATTTCAAGTTGAGTTTTACTTCAGAATACATGTCATTCGACTTCACAACAATTTTTATAATTTATAGATAATCATTCAATCTTACTTTTATCATACTGTCATGCAGTAAAAATTCGTAACTTTTCGAGGTTAAACAAAATTATATACTATGCCCAGTTTTACTAAGGAAGATGCATTGCGATACCATGCTATGGGTCGCCCCGGAAAAATTGAAGTAATTCCAACAAAACCCTATACTACCCAGTACGATTTATCATTAGCTTACTCACCAGGTGTAGCGGAACCTTGCCGTGAAATAGAAAAAAATAATGAGGATGTTTATAAATATACTGCAAAAGGCAATCTGGTAGCTGTTATTTCGAATGGAACTGCCGTACTTGGATTAGGCGATATTGGCGCTCTTTCCGGAAAACCCGTGATGGAGGGTAAAGGATTACTTTTTAAAGTGTTTGCCGATGTGGATGTATTCGATATCGAAATCGACCAGAAAAATGTAGAGGAATTTATTAAAACCGTTAAAGCTATCTCAACAACGTTTGGAGGAATAAACCTTGAAGACATCAAAGCCCCGGAATGCTTTGAAATTGAAGAACGACTTATAAAAGAACTTGATATCCCTGTTTTCCACGACGACCAGCATGGCACAGCCATCATATCGGCAGCAGGATTACTGAATGCACTGGAATTAAACGGTAAGAAAATAAAAGATATTAAAGTAGTTGTTAATGGTGCTGGTGCTTCAGCTATATCATGCTCGAAATTATATATCAGACTTGGAGTTAAACCTGAAAACATATTGATGGTCGATAGCAAAGGTGTAATCTCTACCGACCGTACCGATCTTAATAAATATAAACAACAATTTGCTCGAAAAACAGAGTGCCATACACTGGCCGAAGCTATCAAGGGAGCCGATGTATTCCTCGGATTATCTGTGGCCGGTGTACTTGGCAAAGAAATGCTGAACAGTATGGCGAAAGATCCGATTGTATTTGCAATGGCAAATCCTAATCCTGAGATCTCTTATGAAGATGCTATGTCTACACGTAAGGATTTAATATTTGCTACCGGACGCTCGGATTATCCAAACCAGATTAACAATGTGCTGGGATTCCCGTTTATCTTTCGCGGAGCACTCGATGTTAGAGCCAAAGCTATTAACGAAGAAATGAAAATCGCGGCAACCTATGCATTGGCTGAACTCACTAAAGAAGATGTGCCTGAATCGGTAAATACAGCCTATAAAAGTAAAAACCTGGTTTTCGGACGCGAATATATTATTCCAAAACCTCTCGATCCGCGGTTAATCACCCGCGTTGCAAGTGCGGTTGCAAAAGCAGCCATGGAAACAGGTGTGGCACGTAAGCCCATAACCGATTGGGAAGCATACGAAATTGAAATGATGAAACGTATGGGTACTTACAATCAACTGGTTAATACCATACATCTTAAGGCCAAGCGTGAAATGAAACGAATTGTATTTGCTAATGCCGATAATTATACCGTTTTAAAAGCCATCCGGGTTGTTAAAAATGAAAAAATAGCCCAGCCTATTATCCTGGGAAATAAGGAAGATATCAACCGAACTGCTGAAGAAAACAGCCTGAACATTGAAGGTCTTGAGATCATCGATTATCGTGCAAAAAACGAAACCGGACGACGAAAACTATATGCCCAACAACTATTCGAGAAACGAAAGCGAAAGGGTTTAACGCAAGCTGCTGCTTTGGAACAAATGTTTAATCGAAATTATTTTGGTATCTCAATGGTCGAAAATGGTGAAGCCGAAGGCTTTCTGTCAGGATTTACAGATCAGTATTCCGATATTATTCGTCCTGCCGTTCATATTGTGGGTTATAATAACAGCCTGAATCATATCGCAGGTATGTACATAGTACTGACCAAGAACGGACCATTCTTTTTTGCCGATGCTACAGTGAATATTCAACCTTCGGGCAGAACACTGGCCGATACTACTTTGCTAGTGGCAAATGAGGTCAGAAAATTTAATATTGAACCCAAAATTGCACTGCTTTCATATTCAAATTTCGGATGGATCCGGGAAGGAAGTCCATCGCGGATGCAGGAAGCCGTAGAAATCCTTCACCACGATTATCCCAACCTTATAGCCGATGGGGAAATGCAAGCCGACTATGCCCTGAATAAAGATTTATTAAAAAAACATTATCCTTTTTCAAAGCTTGCCGATGAAGATGTGAATACCATTATTTTCCCAAACCTTAGTTCGGGAAATATAGCCTATAAAATGATGAAAGAATTAGGAGGTTCGGAAATTATCGGCCCTGTTATGCTGGGCTTAAAAAAGCCGGTTCATATTTTACAAATGAACAGTTCGGTACGAGATATTGTGAATATGACCGCCATTGCAGCTGTCGATGCACAGACTCTGTCAGAAAAAATAATCGAATTATAGTGACTATAAATACCCTCTTAGCTTATCTTATTTTTGTAGAATTTTTAAAAAAAACCGCCCCGGAACCGGGGCGGTAATTACATTAGAGAACAATGAAGAGATGCAGGGTTATGAAAATGATTTCTTGAGTAACCTCTATTCTTTTAATTCCATTTTGGTAGAAAAAGTAACCCTCATCAGCCGGAATTTTTAATTGCATTTTGAAATTGAAGATTACGTTAAGATTAAACCATGTACATTCCGGATAAGTTTTTAATTTTATAAATTGCATTTATGTGACGAGCTATGAATAATATCCGGTTAATTATTCTTTTTATGTCTCTTTCCGCATCGACACAATTAAATAGTCAGCCTATTTCTGAACTATTGCCTGGTTTGGTTGAAGGTTGGGCACAACAAGGAACCGATAAGCTGTATACTCCTGAAACCCTTTACGACTATATCGACGGAGGTGCCGAGTTATACCTTTCTTATGGTATGAAAGAGGTAGTTAGTCGCATAATTGATCGGGGTGATGATGAAATTCGAATCGAGATATTCGACATGATAGAACCAAAAAATGCCTTTGGTGTATTCACGCATTCTCGTACCAAAAATGAAAAACAGTTCGGACAGGGATCGCAATATTTTACAGGGGCACAGATATTCTGGAAAGACCGGTACTTTATTTCCATTACAGCTAACGACGAAAATGAAATCATCGTAGCGGCCATTAATTCAATAGCTACAGAAATTGATAGTAAAATAACTTCAACAGGCCAGGTACCTGATATTATTAATATGCTTCCCGAGGAAGGATTAGAACCGGATGGCTACCTGTATTTTCATCATTACATCTGGATGAATTCTTACTTCTATATCGCCAACGATAATTTACTGAATATTGGTAACGATACCGATGCCCTGCTGGTCAAATATGGTCCTCAAAACAATCGGCACTATTTATTAATCATTAAATATCCTAATACTGAAATTGCTGCAAAAGCTGAAGATACCTTTAAAGAACAATTCATCAGGAAGGATGATTCTGTTGATCAGATCGATGACGGAACCTGGCTTGGTGTCAAAACCATTCAGCAATATCTAATTGCCGTATTTAACGCTACTGATAAGAATTCCTTACTTAGCTTGATAAAAGAAACAGAAGCAAAAATAACTAATCCATAAAATCATGAAGAAAAACACAATTACCCGAAGAAAATTATTGAAGCAATCAGCATTGGTAGCTATTGGTTCATCCTTGTTCTATAGTTCGCCATTACGAGTATTTGGTCGACAACAAAAAAGCTTACTGACCCAAGTAATTCTTGTTCGAGATAATGCCGTACTATCAGGAGAAAAACTAAATGCCGACGTACTTGAAAATATGGTAGATAAGGCAGTAATTGAACTGACGGGTGACACCGATGCAGCTACTGCATGGAAAAAAATATTAAAATCGGATGAAGTGTTGGGTATAAAATCCAATTTTTGGAGGAACCTGCGGACACCTGTTGAGTTGGAACAAATACTGATCAATAAGGC
>CAYMQP010000344.1:0-4073 GCA_964392505.1 uncultured Bacteroidales bacterium | reverse complement strand
CGATTGTAGTAAGCTGAGTTACAAACGCAAATTACTAATCTTTTTCTATTTTAGTGAGATCAAAGTGATAGTGTATGGAGTATGAAAAAATTATGACAGAACTTATGCAAAGAAAGTATCAACCTGTTTATTTTCTCATGGGGGAAGAAGGCTATTACATTGATAAGATCAGTGATTACATTACACAACATGTACTCCACGAAGAAGAAAAAGCCTTTAATCTCAGCATACTCTATGGAAAAGATGTCGATGCCGCGGCGGTCATAAATACAGCTAAGCGATTTCCGATGATGGCGGAATATCACGTTGTAGTGGTTCGCGAAGCTCAGCAAATGCGTAATTTGGACGATCTGATCTATTATATTTCAAGTCCACTACAATCAACAATTCTTGTTATTTGTCATAAATATGGAAAGCTCGATAAACGAAAGAAACTCTATAAAGAACTTGAGAAAAACGGGATAGTATTTGAATCGAACCGGTTATACGAAAGTCAGATTCCTGAATGGATTAATCAGGTGCTAAATGACAAGGGATACACAATTCAGCCTCCTGCAGCGCTGCTCCTAACTGAATATTTAGGCAACGATCTGCAGAAAATCGATAATGAATTAGAAAAACTTATTATCACAATACCATCAAAAGAAAAGGATATAAGTACATCACACATTGAAGAGAATATCGGTATCAGCAAAGAATATAATCCTTACGAATTACAAAAGGCACTCGTCGAAAAAAATGCGTTGAAGGCATTTCGCATAGCTGATTACATGGGACATAACCAAAAGACCAATCCTTTCTCGGTAACGATTGCAGCTTTGTATTTTTTCTTTAATAAAGTATTTCTGCTATCGTCTCTCGATAATAAATCGAAAGAAAATGCAAAGGAAAAGCTGAATATTCAACCTTTTTTTTATCCGGAATACAACAAAGCTTCAAAGGTATTTCCTCCAGCAAAATCATACCAAATCATTCAATGGTTACGAGAATATGATTTACGATCGAAAGGAGTTGAAAATTTGTCGGCAACACCTCACGACCTTTTAAAAGAACTGGTTTATAAAATACTTCAGGCATAAAATGATATTTTTGCAGTGCATTGTTTAAATTAATTTATGATTACTATACTTATAATAATTATAACTTGCGTTATTTCCATTTTAAGTTTCAGACAACAGGAACTTTTCAACCGACTTCAATTTAATGCCTATCAGATAGTTCATCGGAGAGAATTTTACCGGATAATTACACACGCTTTTGTACATGCTAACTGGTGGCATTTATTTGTTAACATGTTTGTCCTGTATTTTTTTGGTATTCATGTTGAAGCGAAACTTCATCAACTTGCGCAGGACAATTTGCTCAAATATCCGGTTCTGGTATATTTAATACTTTATTTTTTAGCTGTTATTTTTGCTTCGACAATCAGTTTGGTGCGATATAAAGATGCTATCTGGTATAATTCGGTTGGTGCTTCGGGGGCTGTGTCGGCTATTATGTTTTTTAATATTTTCTTTCATCCTTGGAGAAAACTGTATCTGTATGGTATGCTGGGTATTCCAGGAATTGTATTTGCTATTATTTATCTTATTTATTCCCAATATATGTCGCGTCGGGGAGGCGATAACATAAATCACGATGCCCATTTTCTTGGAGCTGTATTTGGTTTTGTATTTCCGCTTTTTATTAATTTGAATCTGATCAAAGAATTTCTCTCACAACTAGGATCGATATTTTAATTTATCGATTTATTAATATTGAGATCAATAGGTATTTTATGCTATTAATAATTGAATTTAATAGTTTTAAAAGATTCTTATAATGCCGGTTAATTACATTTGTCATAATGGTAAGTTTGTTGCTGAAGATGAGTATATCATATCGCATAAGAACAGGGCTTTCTGTTACGGAGATGCGCTATTTGAAACCATACATTGTCTGGGAACTCAACCTCAGTTTTTCGAAAATCATTGGACCCGCTTGAATCAGGGAATGAAAATACTGAACATGCGGGTTAGGCGAGATTTTTCAAAATATTCCTTAATCCAATATATAGAAAAACTGCTGAATAAGAATCGTATTTTTAAGGGAGCCCGATTACGCCTTACGGTTTATCGTGATGAGGGTGGAAAATATTCACCTGAGAACAATTCAACTTCGTGGCTCATGGAATCGTCAACATTGGAGTTTGAACAATATGAGCTAAACAAAAAGGGATTACATATCGATATTTTTGATGGTGTGCATAACCCGGTCAATATACTTTCAAATCTAAAAACTACCAATGCCCTTATATACGTATTGGCAGGAATATTCCAAAGGCAAAACAACCTTGATGAATGTCTGATATTAAATGAATACGGACGTATTGCTGAGAGCATTAGTTCTAATGTGTTTGTGGTAAAGGAAAAGAAAATCATTACACCACCACTATCGGAAGGATGCATTGCCGGTACCATGAGACATACTATAATAAAATTGCTATCTGAAATGGATTATAAGTTGGAAGAAAAAGGTTTATTGGAAACTAACCTTCTCGATGCCGATGAAGTATTTTTAACTAATGCTATTCAAGGAATACAGTGGATTGGAGCCTATAAGGATCGCAGGTATTATAATTTTGTATCGAGGAAATTAATAGTAAGTCTTAAGAGAGTTGCTTTTCCCGATTAATTCATCTCCGGATTTTCGGGGAAATTAGCCCACATTTCATATTTCTTGCCCATGCGGCGAAGAGCTTTATTCCAAAAATGTTTGTTTAAGGGCATCATTACCTCTTCGGGTGTAATATCGGCTACCAGCCAGGCATTTTCGGCAAGTTCATTCTCGAGCTGGTTAGGTGACCATCCTGAATAGCCCAGGAAAAATCGTATCTGCTCGGATGCAATGCTGCCCGAAGCTATTAGTCGCTCCACAACTTCAAAATCGCCTCCCCAGTAAATATTACCTAACACAGGGACACTATTGGGAATAATATCGCCCATGGTATGTAAGTAATGGAGTGTATTAGTGCTCACAGGTCCGCCTAGGGCAACTTCGGCATTGATTTTTGGAAAATTATCAATAACCTCATTGATATTTACGCTTACCGGTTTATTCAGGACGAAACCAATGGTACCCTCATCGTTATGCTCGGTAATGAGTACGATCGATCGTTTAAAATAATTATCGAGCAGAAAGGGTTCACTTACAAGTACTTTACCCTTCTGAGGTTCCTGAAACTGATCGGGTTCGAAAAAATTATAATTAAGTACCATAAACCAATTTCAAATTACTTCGTTCTGAAAATTATGTTGTCTCAAAAGTAAGTGATTTACTTTATATTGAAGATAATGAATTTATTAATTTTTTATAAAGGAATTAAATAAAATTCAGGTAATTGTCCAAGTTTATAAAAATTTCCTACTAGGAAATGTATCAGAAAAATACGTTCTTTGAAAAGAACGGTTTTAAAAATACATATGAATAAACCCAGACAACCGGCTCTATTGGTGGCTTTAGTGCCGTTATTATTTTTAATAATATTCCTTACAGCTAATGTATTATTATTTGGAGATACAACTCTAGAGGGATCAAACCAGGTAATTCTTTTACTTGCAGCCTCAATTGCCGTTTTATTTGCAATTCTTAACAAAATTCCCTGGAATGCAATAAGCAATTCAATTATTAAGAGTATAAGCAAGGCAATGCCTGCTATACTGATTTTATTGTTAATAGGCTCACTTTCCGGCACATGGCTAATAAGCGGTATTGTTCCGGCAATGATTTATTATGGCTTGAAAATTATTAATCCAAAGGTGTTTCTGCTCACAGCTATTGTAGTGAGTGGGCTGGTTTCGGTGGCAACTGGATCTTCATGGTCAACAATTGCAACTATCGGGGTGGCTCTTTTGGGAATAGGTAAGGCCTTGGGAATTCACGAGGGATTAATAGCCGGGGCTATAATATCGGGAGCTTATTTTGGCGATAAAATGTCACCATTATCCGATACCACTAATCTTGCATCGGCAGTTACAGGCACAAATCTGTTCACTCATGTGCGTTATATGATGATCACAACAACACCATCTATT
>CAYMQP010000343.1:3073-4096 GCA_964392505.1 uncultured Bacteroidales bacterium | reverse complement strand
GTATACATCTGACACCCGCTGGCTTTCCATTAGGCATTCCGGGGATGGGTGATGAAATTGAGGGCATAATACAACAGGCTCCACATCCTTTTCGGCACTCCATTGTTTTTTTATTAAAAAAAGTACTGTGAAAGTAAAAATATGAAAGAAAAAATCCCGATTAAAGGGGTTTTTTAATAACAAATAATGAAGTTATCAAGCTGTATAGGTACTGATCGTCACAAATTCAATTTAAAAACCTATCTTCTATTAAACGATCTGCGACTCCCCTGGTGATTAAATCTTTCATTTCGCGGTCGAGCTTCCTTTACCACGATAGTGCTTCCTTCGAATTCTACACCGTCAAGATCCTGAATAGCCTCACTGGCTTGACGGTCATCAGACATTTCAACGAAACCATAACACTTAGACCGGCCTGTTTCGCGGTCGAAAATTACTTTGGCATTCTCAACTTCACCATACTCCTGAAAAAGAGTAAGAAGTGTTTCGTCAGTCGTTTTCGGACTGAGCTTGGCAATAAAAATGTTCATAAAAATAATATTAGAGAAAATTAATTAATTACATAGTGCTTAATTGGATCAGATTGTTTTGAGGAAAATCCGAAGATTCGTACCGCTAACTTTCGGAACCATATTAATTACCAGATGTCAAAATTACATGAATATTTTATTATTAAGAGATACTCTGTTTAAATTTTTCAGAAGAATTAAAAATTCTGAGCATTAGCAGTATACCAGTCTAGGAACTCCTTATCACTTATAACTCGATCGCCGAACTGTTCTTCAAAAAGATCTTTTGCCTCCATAGGAATGTATTCCCTTTCAATAGTATTATTGAATGTATTCCGTACCGGAATATAGTATCCTTCCAGTCCGTGTTTATTGTATAATTTATAGAATACATTTCTCTTTTTCATAACAGGTTTAGTTTGGGTTCATATTAAATATTTGTTTTTTCAAAAGCTAAATTTATCATATCAGCATGCGAGGTACCATAATTCTCTTTTAACCAACTATATAATTT
>CAYMQP010000343.1:0-3063 GCA_964392505.1 uncultured Bacteroidales bacterium | reverse complement strand
CATTTTCGCTAAGCCAACATAACGACTTCTTTAATTCTTTCATGAACATTTCATCGTTGCCGATAACATGTTCCAGCACTGTTTTCTGATGATCTAACATATCCATAACAACTCTCAATTAACTAACTTTTTTAAAACGAAGGTTTATATCGAATAGTATATCATAATGAAAATCTAAAGCTAGTTTTACGCAAATATTTTAGCTTCGTTTCATTATAGCCTGATAATGTGAATTAGGCTTAACTTCTCTTTAAAAAATTCACAAACAATACTATTGTATTTCTATCTGCATTAATGTCTAATACGGATTTTAATTCAACTCCGAATAAAATTCAAGCGGATGCAATTCCTCGAAATGGATGTTACGTTCTACCATAAATTTCCGGATATCGGTACACAAATGACATTTATTCAAATATTGATCTTCAGGTGTATAATTATACCTATCACGTATATGTTCGAATAAAGCTGCAATGCCTTTCGTATATAACAAGTCGATTAGTTGGTACTTTTTCATAGCTTTCGTATCGGAAATTATACTAACATCTAAACCAAAACCTGAACATAGGTCCGGGATATATTTACCATATAGATCGATATGAAAATGGGAAGTATCGGCTAATTCGTTGCAAGGACGGCAAGAGTTAATCAAATCATCAAAGTTACGTAAAGGAAGTTCGTTGCTGAATGTTTGAAGAGCTCTGCCACCAAAATGAATCCAATACCTCAATGGTATTCTTTGTACGTAATCATTTCCATAAAGTGCTTTGAACTCACTCAGAGTATGCGTTCTTTGAGTATTCATAGCTGAATGATCCTTTATGAAAGTTTCCATCCAGGGAAATATTCGAATACCGGTTTTATTACATGCATCGATAAGACTGGTAACCTTTGAAAACGGGATATGCTCATTATGAAAAGGACTGATTGAAATTAATAAGGTATGTATTCCACTATTTTTCAGTTCGTTGAGAATGGCGATAACATTTTCCGGTCATGTAAACCACGAGGCATTGGTTTCGATATATTCAATGATTATTCCTTCGCTTTGGGCAATGCTAGTAACTTCTAATAACCTTGAAGGTAACAGAAATGGCTCCCCGCCTCCTATGTGCAACGAATGACATCCCATCCTTTTAACGTACCGGAAATTATCCCGCGCCTGCTCATCTGATATATATTCCTTCGAACGTTTGGGAGAACAAGCATACAAACAATGGCCGCACCGCGAACTGCATGAATAGTTGGTAATTAAACCGCCTGATTGTAGATGATTAATGTGTAACAATAGAAAAGATTATGAATTAAATGATAGAGCAAATAAATAAAATTTATTCGTTTTTGACCATTAATTTCAGATGTAAATCACCCTAGGACTATGCTTAGGGTTACTGCTTAAATGTAAGATCATGCCGAACGAAGTCGATGCATGTTTCGATACCTATAAGTCTATTATAATGTAGTTTAACGCCCCAAACACTCCATATCCGCTATCGAGAGTCGAAATGGTAGTACGGTATTTATTAAAATTTAACGATGTATTGGAGTTTCCATAGTATACTGCCAGATTCGTGTCGTAAGAGAAAATCATTAACTGTAAGCCCTGAGGATCGATTGGGATGGATAGTTCTACTTCAGTATCATCCATTTCATAAGGAATAATTCGTGCTATATTCTGGCTGTAATCACCTCCAACCAGGTAAATATCAATCATTTTTATCAGGGTATCGACAGCGAGGGTGAAGGATACGGATCTTCCTTCAAGTGAGAATGAATTTTCAATTATACCCGGTTGTGAAGGAAATACGGTTTCACCAATGGCATTGGGAAGTTCCTCGTACTCACAAACTAGTCGGTAACGCCCGCCAGGTTGCGGAGTAAAACTCTCCAGTGGTCTGTAAAGCGTATCAGCAAAAAGTGAGTCGGAAGGGACTAAAGGAAAGTCTATAACAGTAACAACTTCATTATTAACCAGATGTTCAACCTTTACATTTACATCACGAATAATCGTATATCCTCCCTCAATATCTAATACCGGCCATAATTGCTGAATAAATACAAATGATTTATTATAGTCTGCTTTGAAATCGGGCCTTAGTATTCCAAAAATGTTCAAGCCTTCTTCCATGCTGGTATCCTCAAACTCCGGCTGTTGATTTATACCCAAGTAATATTCACACGATATCATTAAACAAATAAGAATCCCAAATAATAAATATTTTATAATTCTCTTCTGATCCATGGTTTAAAATTTAACTGTATAACTAAAACCTATGGAGGGAATATAATTCACCCCAATGGGGAGGTACTTATTCTCCCACCGGGGTAATGACATAGGAAAATAATAATCAATATTTCTCCGGAAGAATGTAAGATTCCGTATAGTAACAATCAGGTACGATTCCTGCGCATTGAATACCTCGGAAAGTTGTTTGCCAAAACCCGATCGTAACCGCTTGCGAATACTCATATCCAGATTGATTAACGGAGGCATTTTGGCATTGTTCTTCTGGTTTGATATCCAGATCGGAAACATGCTGAGCTCTTCGGTTACAGGATCGTAGTAATAGTAATCCTGGCGAACCTGTTCAATACTCCGGTACGTACCGGAAAGGTATGTAAATGATGCGTTATACTCCAATGTTTTGGTAATAGCATAGTTAGCTACTAATTTAAGGGTATGCCGGCGGTTGTAATCGTATGGATACTTTTCTCCATTATTCAGGAAAGGATACTCCCTGTTTGCCCAGGAAAGTCCGTAACTACACCAACCAGACAGATTTCGGAAAGCACCCCGTAACATAAGCTCTGCCCCATAGGCTTCACCTTTACCCAGCTGCAATTTATCGGAAAGCGTAATCACTTCTTCTTCCACCTGGTTAATATCAAAAGTGTAGATACGGGGAATATCTTTATAGTAAACATCGAGCGACAAGATGGTTAACGGATTAAGTTGCTTATCGATTCCTGCAATGTAATGAACAGACTTGCTTGGTTTATAGGAGCTGAGAGGAAAATAATAATCTACTGCCTGGTTCATTTCAACTTCGTTAGTATTCATAC
>CAYMQP010000342.1:0-4158 GCA_964392505.1 uncultured Bacteroidales bacterium | reverse complement strand
CCCCTATACAGAGCCATAACTTGTCCATGTCAGGAGGTGTTCAAAATACAAAATTTTATGCTTCACTGAATTATTTTGATCAACAAGGTATTATAAAAAAAACCGGGACTAAAAGGTATATTGCCCGTATAAATCTTGACCAGGAAATAGGGAAGAAGTTAAAATTCGGTGTAAACATAAATGCCAGCAGGGAAAATAGTGATAACTACCTGGGAGGTGTAAACACAAATGAAGGTGCCGGCCCTGTAAATACTGCTTTGTTATACGACCCGACTTTACCTATTTACAATGCAGATGGTAGTTACTACAGATCTACCGAACTTACTATCAATAATCCATTAAGTACGGTATATGGCATATCAAGCAAGAGTGAAACAAACAGAATGTTTGGAAATTTAACGCTTGAATATCAAATTATTTCAGACTTAAGTACAAAAATAAATATTGGTTTCGATAATCAAGACATGAGAAGGGATTTGTACAATTCCAGGAAAACAATCCATGGAAGTACATATCAAGGAATTGCGAATATAGCATCACTCGACCGTTCCAATTTACTTGTTGAATACACCATGAATTATTCAAAAACCATTAATGCAAATCATTCTGTAAATATTCTGGGAGGTGTTACTTACCAGGATTTTACTACAAAAAGATTTACAGCAGAAACCAGCAACTTCCCGTCGGATGATATCAGTACAGATAATTTAGGATTAGGAGATCCGACAAATGCCTCAGTAACAAGCCATAAGGAAGGAAACTCCCTGTTGTCATACCTGGGCCGTATTAATTATTCATTCTATAATTTCCTGTTTACATCGTCCATCAGGGCAGATGGTTCGTCACGGTTCGGGGAAAATAATAAATTTGGCTTTTTCCCTTCATTTGCATTGGGTTGGAAATTATCTGAAGAGGAATTTATCCCGGATATCTTCAGTGAACTGAAACTAAGAACAAGTTGGGGGAAAACCGGTAACCAGGAGATAACAAATTATTTGTCGCTAAGCACTTATCAAGCCGGCGGAAATGCAATCCTGGATGGAAATACCTATGTTGGAACCGTACCTTCCCGTATCGCCAATCCCGATTTAAAGTGGGAATCAACAGAACAATTGAACATTGGTATCGACTTTGGCATTTTGAGAGGGAGAATGAGCGGTTCGGTTGATTATTTTTACAAAAATACCACTGATATGTTACTCTCACTACCATTACCAACCTCATCCGGCTACAGTTCAATCTATAAAAATGTAGGATCAATGAAAAACACAGGGATTGAGGTTATGATCAATTCCAGGAACATTATTACAAATAATTTCACATGGAGTACTACTTTTAACATCTCGGCAGTGAAGAATGAAGTAACTTCTTTAGGCGGACTTGAGTTTATCAATACGGGAAATATTCAGGCAGTAGGCAATACTGTTATTATAAAACCCGGACTACCGATTTGTTCCTATTACGGATACAGGATTATTGGTATTTTCCAGGACCAAACCGAAATAGACAATTATGTTCAGCCAATTGCCCAACCCGGTTATCCCAAATTTGAAAATGTGAACAATGATAATCAGATATCAACAGCCGACCAGGTTGTATTGGGTGATCCTTTCCCTGATTTTACATTTGGTATACGTAATACAATTACGTATAGGAATTTTGATCTGGATTTCTTTTTCCAGGGACAACAAGGAGCTGATTTGTTAAATAACAACGCTATCGAAAGTATGTACCCGGCCAACTTCAGGAGAAACAGGATCGCTGCTCAGATCGAAGATCGCTGGACAACAGAAAATCCGGATGCCAAATGGCCGTCAGGAGCTAACACAAGTGCTTATGGAGGAGGAAAAGTAAGCAACCTGGTTATTGAGGATGCTTCTTATATCCGGTTGAAAAGCCTGCAGTTGACCTATAACATCCCGCTTGAGATTTGGGGTCTTCAGTCAGCCAAGGTTTATATTTTAGGCCAAAACCTGTTCACTATAACCAATTATTCAGGATATGATCCCGAAGCCAATGCATTGGGACAAGGTAATGCCAGGGTTGATTACAATGCATATCCTTTGGCCAGAACATGGATGTTAGGCTTAAATGTTCAATTTTAAAAATAGACATCATGAAAAAGAAATTATTATTATTAATTATATTAATAGTTGTATCGTATGTCCCTTTCAGCTGTACTGATGTACTGGAAGAGGAAGTATATTCTGAGTTATCCGATGAGTATCTGAAAACAGAATCCGGATTAAATACTATTTTATATTCGCTGTATGGCAGTGCTCATCGATTATCAATGTTCGGTTATACACAAATTATGTTTGTTGATGTATATATGTCCGGTGTAGGCTGGGGGCAGGGTGGAACCTGGGAAACAGGAACAGCAGTAACTTTCAGGAATTTTACCTGGGATGCCAACAATGGATATTTCCCCGCCTGTTGGAGTGCAATGTATACCATCATACGGAATGCCAATCTTTTACTGGACAAGCTCTCCGATGGCGATTATTCTGCTGATTATGAGAAGTTACTTACTGCAGAGGCTAAAGGTTTGCGTGGTTATGCTTATGCACACCTATATAATTGGTTTGGGACAGTTCCAATTTTTACTACTACCTATACAACCGACCTGGAATTACCCAGGGCTACGGAAACCGAGATGATGGACCGGATCGAGACCGACCTTACAGAAGCTGCTGCCGATCTGCCGGTTGTTCCGGTACAGTATGGCAGAATAACAAAAGGGGCCGCATTAGCTTTTTTGTGCAAACATTATTTAACTACCAAACAATGGCAAAAATGCGCCGATGCCGCGCAGGACATTATAGATCTGAGCCAATACGAATTGCAGACGAATTATGCCGATGTTTTTGGCGTGGCCAATGAAGGGAACAGTGAATTAATCTGGGTCCATACTGCTGATGCCGTCAATGCCGCAGAATTTCTCTCAGGTTTAAATTTCCCTACCGATTATCCGTTTCCTCTTCCCAACCAGGGAACCTGGGCTACCAGGACGTATTGGTTCGATGAATTTTTAGATTCATTCGAAGCAAATGATGCCAGGATAAATGCTTTTGTAACAAGTTATGAGAGTACAAATGGTGGAACAGTTGCCGGATATGGAGATGATAAATCGTTATGCCTGAAACACGGATTAGATCCGAATGCTATAGCCTTTATGGGTGGTATTGATTTACCTGAGATCAGGTATGCCGATATTCTTTTGGCAAAGGCAGAGGCATTGAATGAATTAAACGGCCCGACCCAGGAAAGTATCGATTTGATTAACGATGTAAGAACAAGGGCTGGTATTACTACTATAGCATTAGGTTCCTATACCAAAGAAAGCCTGAGGGATGATATCCTGGAAGAAAGATTACATGAGTTCTTTTTTGAAGGCCATGAACGGGAAGATTTGATCAGGCACGGCACATTAGTCTCAAATGCAGCTGCCAGGGGAGCTAATGCACAGGCTCACCATGTTCTTTTCCCGATTCCGCAAACTGAATTGGATGCCAATAGTAGTATTAATGAGAATAATACAGGCTATTAATAATTGAATTATAGAGAAGGGTATTCACAATATACCCTTCTCTTCATAAAATAAACTGCATCGCAGTAACATGATAAGGTATCAGAAAGGTATCGGTTTCTGATAATAGATGTTATTCTAAGCTTAACAACAAGATTAACTATGGAAAAACCTGTTAAGAAAGTCCTGGTATTAGCCGCTATGACATTTACTGCACAAACCCCGTCGTGCGCTCAACCGAAATTGCCAAATTTCATTGTCGTATTTGCCGATGATATGGGTTATGGCGACCTGAGTTGCTTCGGACATCCAACCATTAGAACTCCCAACCTTGACAATATGGCAGAGGAGGGTATGCGATTTACACAATTTTATGTTGCTGCAAATGTATCTTCCCCAAGCAGGGCAGCACTTCTAACCGGAAGGTTCCCGATCAGAAGTGGTGTTTATCCCGGAGTTTTTCGCCCTAATTCTGCCAGTGGATTACCACATGATGAATTTACCATAGCAGAGTTACTTAAAACAAAAGGGTATAATACAGCTATCGTGGGGAAATGGCACCTGGGCTCACAAGCTGAATTTTTACCCGGCAAACAGGGTTTTGACTATTATTTGGGATATCCTTATTC
>CAYMQP010000341.1:1602-4160 GCA_964392505.1 uncultured Bacteroidales bacterium | reverse complement strand
GATCTTCGCTCCAAAGTTCAAAGATGAAGCAGGTAATGTACACTTGTACTTCGAAGCTTCGGCTGTAATACTCACCCTGGTATTGCTTGGCCAGGTGCTTGAATTGAGGGCGCACAGCAAAACCAGTTCGGCCATTAAAGCACTGATTAACCTGGTACCGCCGGTTGCCCGGAGGATCCGTAACGGACAGGAAGAAGAAATACCTCTCAAGGAAGTACATACAGGGGACATTCTGCGAGTAAGGCCCGGAGAAAAGATCCCGGTCGACGGATTTATTACTGAAGGTACGGCGGTTATAGACGAAAGTATGATAACCGGTGAGCCGATCCCTGCGGAGAAATCGAAAAATGATAAGGTCACCGGGGGAACCATAAATGGTAAAACATCGTTCGAAATGCATGCAGAAAAAGTGGGTTCCGATACCCTGCTGGCACAAATAATTGAAATGGTAAATGAGGCAAGCCGCTCAAGAGCTCCCATACAAAGACTTGCCGATGTAGTAGCCAAATATTTTGTACAAATCGTAGTTGGTATCGCTCTGATAACATTTACTATTTGGGCTGTCTGGGGACCTTCACCGGCTTATGTTTATGCCTTTGTCAATGCCATTTCCGTATTGATCATTGCTTGTCCGTGTGCACTGGGGCTGGCCACTCCCATGTCGGTTATGGTAGGAACAGGCCGGGGAGCACAATCGGGAGTATTAGTGAAAGATGCTCGTGCCATTGAAGAGATGCATAAGGTTGATATTCTGATCATAGATAAAACAGGTACCATTACCGAAGGAAAACCTGCTCTGAAGGGCTTTAAATCGTTTGGGAAATTAAGCGATGAAGAAGTATTACGCATGGCGGCTTCTGTTGATGCTAACAGTGAACATCCTATAGCCGAAGCTGTTGTACAAGGAGCAAAAGATAAAAAACTTGAACTTCTGAAAATGGATGATTTCGAAGCTGTGCCAGGAAAAGGCGTAGTGGCTCAGTACGATGGTAAAAAGATTGGACTTGGAAATAACCGGTTATTGAACGACTTTAAAGTAACTCTCGAAAATGAACAGGAAAAACAGGTGGAAGAATGGCAGCTTTCCGGTCAAAGCGTTATGTACCTGCTTAAAGGAAACAAGGCGGAAGGTATTGTCAGCGTTGCCGACACCATTAAACCCACTTCGGCTAAAGCCATTAAAGATCTTCAAAAAATGGGAGTTAAAGTATTTATGCTGACAGGCGACAATGAGTTTACAGCAAAGGCAGTTGCCGAAGAATTAAATCTTGACGACTACCAGGCTGATTGCCTGCCTGACGACAAATACAAAAAAGTGAAGGAATTACAGGAAATGGGTAACAAAGTAGCTATGGCAGGTGATGGAATTAACGACGCTCCCGCTCTCGAGCAAGCCAATGTAGGCATAGCCATGGGCACCGGAACCGACATTGCCATGCAGAGTGCTGAAATAACACTGGTAAAGGGCGACCTGAATGGTATTGCCCGTGCACGTGATCTGAGTAATAAAGTGATGCGCAACATTAAACAAAACCTGTTTTTTGCCTTTGTATATAATTCACTGGGAGTTCCGGTTGCTGCAGGAATATTGTATCCGTTCTTTGGCTTACTACTGAGTCCTATTATTGCAGCTACAGCGATGAGCTTTAGTTCGGTATCGGTAATATCGAATGCATTACGATTAAGAAATAAATAAAATACCAATTTAATTATACAAGTTTATAAATCTAAAAATTCAAACTATGAGAAAGAAAAATTTAATTAGTTTAATTTTCCTATTAGGAATATTTATTGTAACAGCTTCAATGGCTTCAGCACAGAAAGCCGAAACCGAAAAGAAAGCTGAATGCACTAAAGTTGTTAAGTACACATGCCCCATGCATCCCGAAGTTGTGCAGAATGAGCCGGGTAAATGTCCGCAGTGTGGAATGGATCTTGTTAAAATGGAACATAAACAAATGTATACCTGCCCAATGCATCCAGAGGTGATGTCAGATAAACCGGGTAAGTGTCCTCATTGTGGTATGGAGTTGACAAAAGCTGAACACCACCATGAAATGTATCATAAAAAGGACACAACCATGAAGGCTCATTATCATAAGTGCGATTCGGCCAAAGTGAAGGATGATTAATGATTAAACCCGATAAAACAAAATAGTCAATAATAAAAAGGATAAGCTTCTTACAGGCTTGTCCTTTTATTTTTTTATGAAAAGTCCGTGCTATATCAATCAGAGTAATTTATAAGGAAGAGTCTGATAAGTACCGGTGTTGAATATATGTTTATAAACATTCCTTTAAAAACCTTTTCTTTACCTGATTTGTTTATAATTTCATGATAAAATAAAAATTACGGAGGTACCTGAAAATCCATAACAGAGTAAGGGGTAGCAGCCGAAAAACCAAAGAGTAGGCACACCAAAAAAAAGTGACCATGAATAAAATCCTCAGTGTATTATTATTTTTTGTAATCTCCTATGGCAGTTTAACTGCACAAGATGGAAAAGGAAAATATGCTATCGACTTTAATGTAGACCCGGCCGCATTGTTCGATGCCG
>CAYMQP010000341.1:1029-1592 GCA_964392505.1 uncultured Bacteroidales bacterium | reverse complement strand
ACGCCGCCGCCGGACCTATGTTCCAAATGCCGTATATCAAAGCTAGGTATTTTCTATCATCCGATATGGCAGTTCGCTTAGGTCTTGATTTGGGTTTCGGTTCCGACAAAACTTATACCGATCCCAATGGTGACGATTACATGAAATCCACATCACTTGATTTGTTTCTTGCACCCGGAATCGAAAAACAGTTTGGTACCGATAAAGTTGTAGGATATATTGGAGCCGAATTACCCATCGGATTCTATTCATACAATACAGAAGTGAAGGTGGGAACTACTACTACTGAAACCAAGAATCCCAACGGTACCGGTTATTTTGGAGTTGGACTCTATGCTGTATTCGGATTTGATTATTACGTGTTCGAAAACGTATATGTTGGAGCCGAATTCTCGCCCGGATTAATGTTTCAGAAAAACAGCGATACCTCTGTTGATGGAACCGTAACCATTAAAGGAGGTACCGATATGGGTTTCTATCTCTCGTCAGCATCAGGCATCAGATTGGGAGTGAGATTTTGACTTCCAAACCAGGCTATTAAAATATAAATTCCGCAGTAAGCA
>CAYMQP010000341.1:0-1019 GCA_964392505.1 uncultured Bacteroidales bacterium | reverse complement strand
GTATCAATCTAGTGAAACCGTTATCTATATTCATAAATTATCTTGCATTTTATTGTTGATAATAGTAACTTAAGGTATTGTCGCTGACAATAGTATTATAAGGAGAGTATGCGGAAAAGAGGAATTATTGTTGGTATTTTTCTGATAGGTTCTTTCATATTAAGGGGACAGAAATTTGATAAAACTGATTTCTATGAGGCTGATATGGCTTTAGTTTCTTATAATTATGAAAGAGCACAAAAGATTTTTGAACGCCTGTTAAGATCGGATCCCGATAATGCAAATCTTAATTTTTTAAACGGTCTTTGCCTGATCAATATACCAGGTAGAAAAAAAGAATCGATGGAATTCCTTAAAAAGGCAGTTCCGAAAGCTTCAGAAGATTATAAATACGGTGATCCACAGGCAGAAAATGCACCCTACGAGGCTATTAAGTATTATGCACTAGCCTGTAAAATAAAGGAGTACATTCCTAAAGCTATTGAATTGTTTAATAAGTATAGGTCGTTACTGACTCCAAAAGAAAAGGATGAATTAGCACTGGTTAATACCATGATTGAATCGTGCTATACAGCACAAGCATTAGAAAATAAGCCCATTTTCTTTAAAAAATATGATGTGGGAGAAAATCTGAAAAGCGAAGAATCGCAATTATATCCGGTAGTTAATAATGATGAAACTATGTTATTTTATGTTGTGCAAAACCGAAATAATAAATACAATATTTTCTTTTCAAAAAAAGACGGTGGTGCCTGGAATAAGCCAGTTAATATTACAACACAACTCGGTGTTAAAGGCGAATGTTACCCATCTTCTGTTTCGTTCGACAACGAGAGGTTGTACCTGACAGTAACAACAGGGATAACTCCGGATATTTATTATTCCATTTTCAGTAAGGAGCGCTGGCAGAAAATGATTAAAATGGACAAGCCTATTAACACAAAAGGATGGGACTCTCAGGCATGTGAATCACCCGATGGTAAATACCTATATTTCTCGAGCGACCGAAAGGGTGGATT
>CAYMQP010000340.1:0-4199 GCA_964392505.1 uncultured Bacteroidales bacterium | reverse complement strand
ACCATATGCCCTCCAACTTCCTGAAATGAGTCCACCAAGAGGAATTAGAATAAGTTTTAAATATAGCCTGAATAAGAAGCGTATGAGTAAACTATCTGGTACTGAGCTTTCAAGAATTAGTAAATGACCACCGGATTTAAGAATCCGGTTTATCTCGTTCATATGTGATCCTATATTCTTGTTATTGAATGTTAAATTTCGGAAACCAAATGCAATTGTTATACAATCGAAACTATCATCCTTAAAAGTCATGGCAGCCACATCGCCCTGAATAAATTCGATATTTTCGATTTGAAGTTTCTTAATTTTTCCCCTTCCCAAAGCAAGCATGTAATGATTAAAATCGAAAGCAACAATTTCAATCGGGTATGAAGATGATTTACTTAATAAAATAGCCATATCGCCAGTTCCGCAACATAAATCAATCACTTTAGCTGGTTGATATTCAAGACACTTAGCCGCTGTTATATGCCTCCATCTTTTGTCTTGCCCAAAAGTAAACAACCTATTAACCAGATCGTACCTTTTATAAATCTTTGAATAATAGTTGTGCAAAGGATAGTCTACCACCTGATTTTGCTTTGGAGCCTGGGCCATTAAGTTTGTTTATTCAAATTATGTTAGTTTTTTCAAAATACGGCAGGTTTCAGATAAATTAAGCTGATTGATCTCCATATCACCAATAGCAATTGACCAATCTCCATTATTAAATCCGACAATTGCCAAAGGTTCACTTTTATCGTTCATCGAGAATCCCAATCTGGCAAATGTTTTAAGGGCATACTCAGGAATTACTGTACTGTCTTTGAATTGGATCTTATATTTATTCATCTTTCGGAGTGTAAAACTGCCCGAACGGGAATCGAAAAATATAGTCTTGTTTCCGAATACATTATCCAGATAATCCATAAGCATTATTTCTTCAGGTGTACTGCATATAACTCCTTTACCCGGTAGCATAAGCCAGATTTCATCGGCAAGCTGTAAAGCCAGATCGAGATCATGGGTTGAAACAAGGCAGGTATGCCCTGTCTTAGAACTCAGATTTCGGAGTAGTGCCAAAATTTCAACACGATTCGATATATCAAGATGGGCGGTTGGTTCGTCGAGTAATAGAATCGTAGCGTGCGAAGCAAGTGCCTTGGCAATGAATACGCGCTGTCTTTCACCATCGCTCAGGGTAGAAAGCGTTCGGTTCTCAAATTCTGATAATCCTACTTCGTGAATAGAGTCGTTGACATACATTTTATCGGATTCCGATAAAGTACCAAGCCAATTTGTGTATGCATATCTGCCCAAAGCAACAACCTCTTCCACAGTCATATGTTCGACAGCTGTTCTTTCAGTAAGCACTGTATTAATATGCTTGCTTCTTTCATTATATCCAAGTTTGGTAAGTTCTTTCTCTTGTATAAATACATTTCCGTATAGTGATTGCTGCAAGCCCCCCAATGTTCTTATCAATGTCGATTTACCGCACCCGTTGGGACCAATGAGGCATACAAAATCGCTCTCAAACAGGTTTAAGTTTAAATCTTGTTGTAATACATATTTCTTAGTGCGATAGGAATAACCAATCGAAAGATCCTTGGTATTAAGCATAATTTTTGCAAACAACGATTCCTTCAACATTAGAGGGCGATTTTCGTTTTCCGTTTGCTAAGAATAATCCATATTACTATAGGTGCCCCAAATAGTGCTGTTATAGTATTTATGGGCAATACAAATTGACGACCTGGTACCTGCGAAATAAGATCGCAACCAACTAGTAAGATCGATCCGTTTACTATGCATGCCGGCACCAAGATACGATGGTTTGTTGTCGAAAAGATCAACCGGGAAATATGGGGTATTATGAGTCCAATGAATGAAATGGGACCATTATAGGCAGTAAGCGTACCAACTATAATGCTCGTTGTAAGCAAAATAAAATATCTGACTCTTACAATATTTACGCCAGTGGCTTCCGCACTAACCTCGCCAAGTAGTATGGCATTCATAGGTTTTATAAGAAAAATCGATATGATGATACTCACCAGAACACAACATATCATTATTGAGATATGGTTCCAGCTGGCTGATGAAAGACTTCCAAGAGTCCATATAACAAATTTCTGAATAAGTTCAGGCCGACTATAATATTGCAACATACCAATTATGGCCGTAGCAAGACTCCCGATCATAATTCCGACAATAAGCAATGAGACAGAATCGCGTATATATGAGGCAATAATTAATACGATTACGAAAACAGAGACAGCACCTAATATTGCAGCAATAATTTGACCGTAACTATAGAATTCCGTATCAATTATAAAATTAAAAACTCCAAGAGACATAACGTAAAGAGCAACCCCTAATCCAGCTCCTGAACTTATTCCCAGTACATAGGGTCCCGCCAGCGGATTTCGGAAAAGTGTCTGCATTAATAAACCAGCTAAGGCCAGCCCCGATCCAGTAATAATTGCATTTACGACTCGGGGTAATCTCATTTGTATCAGTATAAACGACCAGTTTGTATTATCCGATTTTCCGGCAAGAATCCGCAATGATTCCTTAATAGGTATTTCTACACTACCTAAAAGCAAATCGAAAAAAATCGCTGCAATAAATAAAAAACATAGAAGTAAAAACAGAAAAGAACGGTCTGTCTGGGTCATAATGCTGTTACTTTATCTTCTCCAAATATACAAGTTCATATTCTTTATCGAGTAAATCGGGATGAAAAACCCAGATTAAGTCCTTTAAAATTAAATGGGGGTGTACTACCCCACTTTCATAATAATCGTACCCTCCGTGGGGATTCGTGCGCTTCCCGAAGAAATACACATTACCTTGCTGAAAAGCTTGAAACAAAGCATACCGGCTTTCAATCTGCAATAATTCTTTCCTGCTTCCGGTCGAAGGTCCTATCCAGTAATCGGCATCAGCCTGATTTTCAATAATAACTTCCAAACTCAGCGGAATGCTACCGCTACTGGAATCCGATCTCCAATAATATTCGGCTCCTGCATCGTTATAAAGTGTGGCTGGATAACTTCTTCCTCCTGCAGCATACCAGGTTCCTTTATAACTCGAACCATCAAGCACAGAGGGTTTATTAGCTTTATTCATAGCCAGATATGATAAGCGTAAATATTCATCCTCAATTGCATTGAAGATAGAATCGGCTATTTTGGTCTTTCCTATAAAAGCTGCGACGAATTTAATCCATTCTGCCCTGCCAAGAGGATGTTGTTCCATATACTCCAGGTTATAGGCAATTGGGATACC
This sequence comes from uncultured Bacteroidales bacterium, assembly GCA_964392505.1. GTDB lineage: Bacteria > Bacteroidota > Bacteroidia > Bacteroidales > UBA10428 > UBA10428. The sequence goes on along the minus strand of CAYMQP010000340.1, from coordinate 926 downwards.
TGCCTGCATTATTTTATAGTCAGCCTCTTCAAGTCCTCGCTGAATATATTTCATAACCAGGTCAGGAGACTGACCTAGTATAGTTTCCACATTCGGATGAGTCGCTTCCCCCAAATCGATTAATTCACCTTTAACATACCTTTGGTAAAGTACTGAATCATATATCAGGCTTGCGTTGGAAGTGGCTATAATTCGGTTTCTTTCATCAAGTACACTAAACATTCCTATGTAAGTTGAAGATAATGTTATAATATTCTCAACTGGTACCTTAACTTGAAACTGAACTCCTTCGTTAACACGATTTTCAATGTCATCATTCACCAAATAATATGATGCCAACGTATCGCCTTCTTTCCAAGGATTAAATACATATATCAGGGTTCCCTTGTTTAATTCAGTAATTGTAAAACCTTTGGCATGGGAAATTTCACTATTATTCTTTGCTGTGTTTACCTTATTAAATGTATCAACCGTATCATTACGATTTCTTCCCGAACAACTTATCATGAAAAGGAAAGAAAAAAGACACAAACGCAACTTCATTATTACTTAAATTTTAAGGTATAACAGGGAGATTGGAAACCATATAGAAAGGATGGAGTCCGATCCTTTATACCCCGTGGTACCGAACTTTAAATAAATGACGCACTGGCAGGTCTTCTGGCTTACCCTAATGCTATTCGCCTTCCCATTCCATATAAATTGGAAAAGTGGTTATATGAATAACATTCATTGGGATCACAGCTGCGGGGGCAGCTCCGGATTGTTATTATAAAATATATATTTTTCACCGGATTCCCTATCAAGCAATAGCACCTATGCGTATATCACAAATATAGCAAGCCTTATTTATATATAATAATCTAATATTGTTTTATTATAATAGGTTATTATTGGTTTATCAGTGTGCCTATCACTATCAACGG
>CAYMQP010000339.1:0-4209 GCA_964392505.1 uncultured Bacteroidales bacterium | reverse complement strand
AAATAAAGCTTAACTATACGGTAACCTTTACTAGAAACAAAACTTTTTATTCAGAGGTTTCGGTGCATTAGTTTCTGCTGTTGTTAGCAGTTTCATGATGGTCCTGATGTTGCAAACCGGAAACATCTAAATCGCTGATTTTATCATATGGCAAGTTCTGAACTATTCAAACTAAGTTCACTAATAATCCCTGATTTAAAGCTGCATTCTTTTAATGCCTTGTAATTTTCCTTATCTTCAATGATATTATTCTCAGATATAGTATTTGCTTCCGGTAATACTATAATTAACTTCTGCATGGCAGAGTTTCTTCAAACGGGTATAATTTTCCATTCCCGTGCAATGACCTGTTACTATTTTCATAAGCTTTGTTTTGTTCAGGTATTTGGCGGTTCTTTTAATATCTTCCAACGTTGAATCTTTCAGATGAAAACCTCCAAATAAGTTCTTCACCGGCACATCGAATATATTTTGTGCAGTTTGAAGAATGTTGGTGATACCATTATGTGAACATCCTGTGATGATTGTTATAGAATCGTTTGATTTCAGAGCCAGAAAAACTTCATCCTGAAAAGTATCTGCAATAAATTCATTGTTCTTTTGAACAAAAAAGTGATCGTAGTGGGTATCTTCAGGATATGCAATATCAATTTTACCAATAATTTCACTTACATCATCAATTTTATGTTGTGTTCCTATCTGTATCAATCTCTCAGACGGTATGTTCACTCCATGCGGTATTCCAATATAATGCTCATTACTGAATTTTGATTGCAAAGCTTCAGGTTTGAGCAGGATTTTAGCATGGTTATTAAATTTCAGAAACTCTTCTATTCCGCCTATATGGTCGAAATGTCCGTGACTGATAACAAGATAGTCGATTTCTGATATGGGAATTCCCAGCTTCATAGCATTTTGTTGAAATGCCCCCGACTGGCCGGTATCAAAAAGAATCCGGCTAATGCCGGTATCGATATGGTAGGACAGACCATGCTCCATTTCGAGCTGATCATTATGGCTGATATTATCGATTAAAACAGTGAGTTGCATGATTGTAACAGATTAATTCGGTTTCTTTATTCTGAATGGTACTGTTAGTGATAAGCAGATATTTCTTCCCGGATTATAATAATTCAGCGACTTCAGAATGGAGAGATGATCATAGTATTTTTTATCTAAAATATTATTAGCCGAGAAGCTGAAGATCAGTGTTTGGTTCGATACTAAAACTTCCATAGTAAAATCTATATTCACGAGCGTATAACCGTTTGTAGCTAATTCATCGGGCGATGGTTTACTTTGTTCTAGTGCAGTAACGGCCGATAATTTCAGTGCAGGCTTTTTTATAAAAGCGATATCTTTTCCTTCGGCCTGGATTTCGTATTGGAATTTTGTAGCAGGAATAAAAGGCAGGTAGTTACCATTTTCCTGTTTCCCAAAAACTGAAGAATAGGTGCCCTGAAGATGGAGCCAGGGAACAAATTGAGGATGACAGTGAATTACTGCTTCGCCTCCATAGAGCTGTGCATTGGTTTGTGAAAAGCGATAAATTTGCGCACCTGTTGCAGCAGTGTCGGTAGTAGGAGCAAGAAAAATATAATCGTGTATCCGATTATAGAAACCTGCCAGATCCAACGAAAGAAAAGTTCCATGATAGTGAAGGCTAAGATCCGATTCAAGTGCATTTTGAGGTAATAAATTTTCGTTACCCATTTCGTAACGGTTGCCGTGCATACCGTTTGAAGTCAACTCCGATATATTGGGAACGCGATATGCTTTGGCAAAATTCAACCGCAGTACTATTTTATTGTTGGGGATATACGTGGCACCTATACTACCGTTTACATTTGAATATTCTTTAGTTACCGGTGGGTGGTAATCGTTTGTACCTTCATTTCCAAGTGCAAATGTCTTCATAGTAAAAAAATCGATCCGTAATCCGCACTGGAGCTTGATTTTGTGATAAAACGTATTTTGTATTAATCCAAGCAGGCCAATGTTATTCAAGTTTGCATCGGGTAAAAATTGCGATTCGCGATTGTTTAAATTCCGGTTAGTTTGACTCATGCCCTGAACTCCGATAATATATTCAGAATACTCATTCGAAGGGAGGTATAACTTCGATTCGTATGTAAGTGTATTTAATCTCATCTCAACGAATGGGACATCGGTGGTAGTAATTAGCTTACGCAGCGCGTTTTGATAACCTCCGTTTATCACCCACTTGAAATTATTGATATAGAGACTGTTTTGTGACGATAACAACTGATGGATTAAATCCTGATACCATATCTTACTCTTCCTTTCTTGGCTGGTAATTTCCTGTTCGATATCAGGAACTGACATACCTAAATTCTGCTTGAAATAATCGTAAAATATTTTGAATGTTCCAATTTTTCCGGTGTAGCCCGTATTTGTATTAAAGGTTGTTTCGTTGAAACGGGTATTGGGGACAAAATCGCCACCTCCCTGAAGATAATCGGCATGGGTTTTATGTCCGAAGCGTATTCCTCCGAAAACCTTATTCCCTGCACCTTTTATACCCAGACTATTATTCATCCCTTTTGTATTTGAATGTAGTGCCAGCCGGTAATCACCATTAATTTCGCCAGTAGGCGCAGGCTTTTCCTTTATCATATTCAGGACGCCTCCTATGGCATCGGAACCATATAGCAACGATGCCGGTCCTTTGATAATTTCAACTCGATCGAGGTCATTATCATCGATACCTATTGGGTGGTTTTCACTAAATTGGTAGTTCTCGATTCTAACCCCGTTATTTAAGACTAAAATATCATTCATGGAAAGACCTCTGATAACAGGTTTTGAAATGCCTTGTCCCCTGGAAATCATATCGACACCGGGAACACATGTAAGCGATTCCATGAAATTGGGTGTACCGGATAGTACTAAATCTTTTCCTTTCAATACATCGATCTTGACCGCATTCTCATGTTGTGAAGTAACACGACCGGCTGATATAACAACCTCCTGTGATTCAATTACAGCAACCGATAACTGAATGTCAAGAGTATTTGTTGCTTCCGTGATGATAAGGGTTTGAAATTCTGTATTGTATCCGACAAATGAAAACTGAATTTTAAGTTTGCCATAGGGAAGATTATCAAGCTTGAATTCTCCCAGTTTATTGGTTGTAGTTCCTTTGTTCAATTCCGGCAAAAAAACAGTTGCCCCTATCAGGGGGTTATTTTCGCTATCAGTAACAATACCTTGAATAGAATTTTGGGCGTTTATTTCTGAAAGCAACAATAAAGCAGAAAAAAATAATAGAATTGATCTCATAAATAATTAGTAGGCGTAAAAATTTTAGCAGATATGTAGAATTATTCAATATACTTTTACTCTTGTTGGTCCATTTTTATTTTCATGTTGCTCCTTACTTTTTAAAAGTACTATAATGTATTATTAAAAGAATGTCAATAACTATTTAGTTAATAGTAAGAAGCTACTAAGTTGGAATAATAAAAACAAGGGATTTTACATGAAAGGTGGGCCTCGGAGTTCGGTTTTAGCTCCGCTAAAACCATAAGGTATATTCTGTGAGAAAAGTATGAAACAGTACTCCTGTTGGATTTCAAAACGGGTCAGAAAAAAATCGGGATTATTTTCGAAGACCGCATATACGTATTCACAAATAGGACAGTGTCCAAAGTCAGTGAAACCTGTCATTAGAGGTTCATCACTGCTTACTAGAGGCATATGAATATGATGTATGGTTGCAATATGAAGAGCCTGAACTGTAAAAGGAATAATGAAAATTATAATTAACAGTAAAGCAATATGTCTTTTAGCCCGTTGCATAACTTAAGCAAAGATAAAAAAATCAAATAGTGTAAAACCAGCATAGAAATCCAATAATACCCGGATAAATTATCTATATAGCACACCAAAATGTTGAAAAAACAGTTATTGTTTAATACTCGCAGTAAAAGGTTGAGTGTATTTTTACGGTTGATAAATGACTGGTTGTATGAGAATTTTCCTTAGACTTTGTTTTTCTGTTTTGCCGTTACTGATGAACGGCCAGACAGGCAGAAAAATGAGTCGTTCGGAATATATCGATACTTATAAAGACTTGGCCATGCGCGAAATGGAACGTACTGGCATACCTGCAAGTATTACGCTGGCGCAGGGTATTCTGGAATCGGGAGATGGTAACAGTACACTGGCCCGTAGGGGGAATAATCA
>CAYMQP010000338.1:0-4257 GCA_964392505.1 uncultured Bacteroidales bacterium | reverse complement strand
CCGATATCCCCGGTGATACCATCTGGGCGCATACTGCATTAAATACCAAATTTTACACATTTGGAAGTGAGCGATATTTGACAACCTCTAATATTATGAGATTACGCGAAGTTGCCATGGAAATACCTTACGATCAGTTATGTATTTTGGTTAATACCAATAAATACGGAGGTGGAGGAATTTATAACTGTTTTACCGTATTCAGTTCCGGTAGTCAATATTCCGGATTTCTTTTTCTCCACGAATTTGGCCACGCTTTTGCCGGATTGGCCGATGAATACTATACTTCACCTACAGCATATGATGACATAATAGTTACAAATATCGAACCCTATCAGCCTAATATTACTACACTCGTAAATTTTGAAACCAAATGGAACGATATGGTTCAGGATACAGTTCCTATTCCGACGCCAAACTGTAAAACCTATGCAGGAGTTATTGGCGTATTCGAAGGTGCTGCATATCAGGCAAAAGGCATATACCGACCGGCATATGATTGCGCGATGAAATCAAAAACCAGTCATAAATTTTGCCCTGTTTGTAAACGGGCCATCGAACGCATGATTCTTTTTTACTGTGATGAATAAAAAAGGCTATGTAATTATTTACATAGCCTTTATATTAGGTTTAATTAACTCTACTCTTGTCCTTCTGGAGGCATAACTTCTAATAATTCAACTTCAAATATAAGAGTTTCGTTAGGCCCAATTGTTTGTCCTCCTCCGCGTGGACCATATGCCAAATGTGATGGAATATATAATTCGTATTTTCCACCTTCTTTCATTAGTTGAAGACCTTCTGTCCAACCACGAATAACTCCTTTAATAGCAAATTCTGCTGGTTTACCTCTTTCATAGGAACTATCAAATTCTTCACCGTTTATAAACATTCCACGGTAGTGACATTTTACACGGTCATTTTCTCCCGGCGATTTACCGGTCCCTTCTTCAATTACCTTATATTGCAAACCGCTTTCAGTTTCAATAACACCAGGCTTGTTTTTATTCTCCGCCAGGAATTGCTGGCCCTTTTCCACGTTTTCTTGCGATTTCTTATCACGGAGTTCAGCAAAATAAGCATTTAAGAACATATTTGCTTCCTGCATTGTTATTGCAGAATCGCCTTCAAGTACTTCCATAATTCCTTTCGTAATTAATTCGGCATTTACATCGGGTACATTCTGCATTTTAAGGCTGTGTCCTACCGAAATACCAATCATATAACTTAACGAATCGTTTTTATTATTCGCTTTTGCTGATTTGTAAGACATTGAATCGCATGCCTGTATAAGGATTATTGTACCAATAATAGAAATTAAAATTTTAAGATGTTTCATTTGTTTGATTTTTAAAAACTAATTATGAATCGCGAAGATAAACTAATCTTTGGGATAATGCGAATTGTGAATAACTCTTCTTTCACCCTTTTTTGCATTTATGTAAATTTCGAATGGCTTAATCTGTTTCGTCATGAATTCAAATAAACATAACGTATCGTTTTTTATATCATTTATTGCAATGATATTGACCTATTTTTTTACTTCTGTGAATGCCCAGGAAATTTCGAAATATGATTTAGAGCAACGGGCGATTCATCATTTCGAGAATTACCGTTACGACAAAGCAGCGGAAGACTTCGAGATGCTGTATACCATGTTTCCTAAAGATGCCCGGTTTTCTTATTATTTAGGCCGAAGCTATCTACACGCAAATATAAATCTTGAAAAAGCCACTGAATTGCTTAAATATGCTGCAACGCGAAATTATGGCGACGATGCCTACTTTTATCTGGGAAGGGCCTATCATAGCACGTATCAGTTTGAGGATGCTGCGCTGGCGTTTGTTACATTTCAGAAAACTGCCAGTGAAAGAAAACAACGAAAATATAATATCGAATACTGGATAGAAGTGACAAATCATGCGAAACAATCGGTATCAATAGCACAAAATTTGATGGTTGAAAATTTAAAAACGGTACCAGCTTCTGCCCTGGAAACAGCTTTTACAGGTGAATATGCAGGTAGATTCATATATGTTCCCGAAGAACTCAAATCAGAGGAAGATCTGGAGCGGAATTACAACTTCCTTATGTTTCTTCCAAACGACCTTGAAAACGGAGATTACTTATTCTATACCTGTCAGTCGGAGAAGAGAAAACAGGGTGAAGAAATATATTGGGTACAGCGCTTAAACGATCGTGAGTATAGTATTCCAGCGCCACTACCCGCACCAGTAAATACGGTTTATGACGATGCATATCCATTTTACGATAAATCGACAAATACACTTTTTTTCAGCTCCAAAGGACATAACACATCAGGGGGTTATGATATTTTCATGACGCAGTACGATAAAGAAAAACAGGAGTGGAGTATTCCGGAGAAGCTTGATTTTCCTATTAATTCGGTACGCGACGATTTTTTGTTTTCATTGAATGCCGATAAAAGTTACGTCACTTTTTTAACGAACAGGAACAACGTTCTTCGCGAATATGAAGCTTACACGATTCAATATCCTTTTACAGGTGAGTATTTATCAACTCATAATCGTGATGAGATTCTTACTTATGCATTACTCAATCCGGCCTCTATTACAATTGATCAGGAGGTAACTTCGCAGGTTCAAGAACAGCCGGAAATTCTTCTTGCCAGTAATGAAGATGAACTTATTCCCGTGCAGAAGACTGATGAGACAGATGAATATGATCAACTTATTAATCAAGCACTTGAATTGCAATCGCAAAGCGATTCCCTGGCTTCCATAGTGAAGCAGATGCGGTTGGCTGCTCAGGATGAACATGACTACCGGAAAAAACAGGATCTTGTGGCAAACCTAACAACACTCGATAAGGAATCGAAAAGAATGCAGCGAATGGCCGACGAGAAATTCGCCTTGGCAGAACAATTACGGCGGCTCAATCATACCGGTTTGATAGCGGTAAAAGCTGATGAAGGCAACACTGAAGCAGCAGAGTCGGGAATCACGTTGTATAAATACGAAACCGGTTTCGGCACACCTATGGTAAATGCTGAAGATCCAAGTAATAGCAACGCCTATAATGAAGGTTTACAAGCAGCCAAGGAAGCTGTGACTGAAATTAACACGGGTTTCAATATACTAGCTGTATCTCCCTATTCCGAAGGAAATCCAATTCCTCTAGCCAATTTACCATCAGGATTAATTTATAAAATTCAGCTGGGAGCCTATTCAAACGAAATTCCTGCAAATACTTTTGGTGGACTAACACCCGTTTCAAAAGAAAATGCTGAATCAAGCACAAAATACTATGTTGGTACATTTACTTCAATTACAGCTGCAAGGGAAGCCCTCGAAAAAGTAAAAGAATATGGTTATCCCGATGCCTTTCTCGTATCGTTCTACAATACTAGAAAAATATCGATTCAGCAAGCCAGAGAAATAGAATTTGCCGAAAAATAAATTCAACCTTCCAGGTTGCGTATTTAGGAACTGTACATAATTCCTCGGATTAAATTTCTATTTTCGAATAATCCTGTATTCTGCATCTTTCAATATATGTTGAATAGTTTTTTTTCCTAAATTTGGCAGACAAAGGATTTACCTATTATCACGGAAAGTATAAATAATCATGGCCGATAAACATTTCCTCGAAAATAATCCTGATCTGGAACAAATAACCGATGAAAAGGTAGGGAAAGACAGGTTTTTAATTTTACATAACGATGAAGTACATACTTTCGATTATGTAATTGAATCCCTGATAAAAGTTTGTGAACTTGAACCGGTACAGGCAGAACAGTGTACTTATCTCGTGCACTACAAAGGTAAATGCGATGTAAAGAAGGGTGATTATACCTATCTTAAACCTTATAAAAAGGGATTACTCGATCGGGGTCTTGAAGCAACAATCGATTGACTAATTTTCACAAAACTGAAGCATGTCCATCCTAACCATTGTATTGCTAATTATTTTAGGATTTCTTCTGTTTCTTGTTGAATTTCTTATAATTCCGGGTATTACAATAGCGGGTATTGCGGCTTTCCTTCTGGTAGCCGCGGGGATATTCTTTGGTTATTATTACCATGGTGTTACAACCGGTAATTACATTTTATTAAGTACTGGTGTTGGCATGATAATATTCTTTGTTTTTGTATTGAAATTAAAAACCTGGCACCGGTTTGGACTTAAATCAGAAATTGACGGTAAGGTCGGTATTGTCAATAATGAAGTTATTCATGTAGGAGATGAAGGGAAGACAGTTTCACGACTTGCTCC
>CAYMQP010000337.1:0-4257 GCA_964392505.1 uncultured Bacteroidales bacterium | reverse complement strand
CTATTACAGGAGAGCTGGCATGTACAACAACCAAAACTATTGAAGATGCTGAGATAACATACATTCCAGGTGAAATGGTGAAATCGCTGGTTAAAACAAATGGTGAATTTGCCATGGATTTATTACAAATTGCCTGCTTTGAGTTGGGCGAGGCAAACGATTATATTACCGATATTGCGCAAAAAACCGTAAGGGAACGGTTGGCAGAAGTTATTATCCATCTGAAATGGACATTTAATATTGACCGGGAAAGCTATCTTCAAATTGCCCTTACTCGCGAGGAATTGGCAAGTATTGTTGGTACTGCAACCGAATCGGTTATCAGATTGTTATCGGAATTTAAACAGGATAAGCTGATAGAACTGCATGGCAGAAAAATTAAAATACTTGACGAGCAAAAACTAATCAAGATAGGTAATTTACAATATTAACATACCTGTCAAAATTGAGCCTAATTTATGTAAGTTCGTATTTTTAAAGATAATAGAATGGGTATTTACACGATACTTATTGCGTTCGGTTTGACATTATTTGCCGGACTTTCAACAGGAATTGGAAGTGCACTTGCCATATTTACCAAACGCACCAATACAAAATTTCTCTCACTTGCCCTTGGTTTCTCGGCGGGCGTTATGATATATGTTTCATTTGTTGAGATTTTCTTTGAAGGGAAAGATATTTTAACGGCAGAAGGTGTTTTTGGAGAGAAACTTGGTACATGGATCACTGTTATTGCTTTTTTTGGAGGCATGGCGCTAATTGCTATTATTGACAAACTGGTACCGAATGTTGAGAATCCGCATGAAATACATAAAGTAGAGGAAATCGATAACGCTTCTTTAAAAAACCGTAAACTTGCACGTATGGGAGTATTTACTGCACTCGCAATAGCTATTCATAATTTTCCAGAAGGGCTTGCCACATTTACTGCAGCCCTTTCCGATCCGAACCTGGGAATTGCTATTGCACTGGCTATTGCCATACATAATATACCTGAAGGCATTGCTGTGTCGGTGCCTGTATACTATGCCACAGGAAACAGGAAAAAGGCTTTCTGGTTATCATTTGCTTCGGGGTTGGCTGAGCCGGTGGGTGCTGCCATCGGTTTTCTGATATTACTTCCATTCATGGGGGATAATAGAACGCTTATGGGAATCGTATTTGCTGTTGTTGCAGGAATCATGGTTTTTATTTCCCTCGACGAATTACTACCGGCTGCTAAGGAATATGGCGAGCACCATTTATCAATCTATGGTCTGGTTGCCGGGATGGTTGTTATGGCACTGAGCCTGTTAATGTTTATCTGAACCAAGCATAATTCTCACAATAAAACCAGTTTTGTATATTTGCTAATACAGAATGGGACGTTAGCTCAGTTGGTTTAGAGCGCATGCTTGACAGGCATGAGGTCACTGGTTCGATTCCAGTACGCCCCACATTAGAAGCTCAAACTCTCACAAGGTTCGTACCAGGTCCACAACGATAAATCGGGACGAGTTCATGAATAAACAAAGTGAATCAATAATCCGGTAATGCCCATAAAAAAAAGCCGCTTTATAACGGCTTTTTAATGTTACCTGATAATCAGCAATTTCTTTCGTATTACTGTATCATCTGAATAAATATCAACAAAATAAGTTCCTTCGGGGAGTATTGAAATATCAACTACTGCCTGTGCGGTATTGATATCTTCAATCAGTGTTTGTGATACCAATATACCGAATGAATTATACAGAGAAACTTTTTTAATATTAGCGTCATTCAAAAGCTTTATAATTACATTTTCCTCTGCCGGATTCGGATAAAGTACGGCCATGCGTGTTGAAATTTCATTAATGCCGGAAGGTAATGCTATATTCCAGTTCAGCGTTAAATTTCCTTCCTCACCCGAGGCTCCATCCACATGTATCCAAATATATTGTGGTCCTCCGGTACTGTTTGGCCATTCAAGCATTGCATCATCCGGTTCATCGATACAGCCAATTTCTGTTCCATTACAGCTGCCATAATATGCATGTAATGCTACATCATAATCATCATCTGATGCCCATAACTGTAATCTGTGATCAGCCTCAATAGCAGTTACAAGCATATATATCTTATCGGCTCCCGAAGTAACTAAACAACTGCCTGAATAATCGTCAGTGTATCCAACTGTACTAACTTCAACATTACCGGATTCGCCGGTGATTTCTTCAGGATCACTGCAATCATCACCACCCAGAGTTTCTTCGATTTCCCAGTTAAACGTAGCACTGCCATCGCTTCCTCCCGATCCATCGACAAAGAACCAAACATATTGATCGGTACCTGTTGTATTTATCCAGCTTAATTCAGTACCATCTGGTTCATTAACACAGGCTATTTCAGTTCCTGTGCAACTTCCATAACGACCATATAGTACCACATTGTAATTATCGGAGGTAGTCCAGAAATTGATTCTGTAACCATCGGGAACAGGAGTATCCAAATAGAATACAATGTCTTCCGAATTACCGCCACAACTAGCGGAATAATCGTTATTAGCACCAGTTGTAGTGTATAGCTGGCTACCTGATGTTCCGGATAAAACAATAGGATTCGAGCAATCATCACCGTCTATAGGTTCAGAAATTTGCCAGTTCAATGTTGCGCTTCCGGTACTTCCACCCCAACCATCGGTAAAAATCCATACATATTGATCGCTTCCGGTAGTATTCTCCCAACTTAGTATAGAACCATCGGGATCGTCAATACAGGCTATTTCTGTACCTGTACAACTACCTGTACGGCCGTAAAGTATAACATCGTAATTATCGCCACTGGTCCAGAAATCAATGGTTCCACCATCGGGAATAGGTGTATTAAGATAAAATACCAATTCCGGAGAACTGCCACCACATCCGCCGCTGAATTCGTTTGTATGTCCTGTTGTCGTGTAAGCCTGGCTTCCCGTGGCACCTGAAATAATAATCGGATTGTTACAATCTTCGCCAGGTTCGCCAGCACTCATTATATTCCAGTGCAGGGTTGCACTACCATCACTGCCATTATATCCATCGACAAAAATCCAAACATTTTGTGTACTACCGGTATTATTAACCCAACTAAGAATATCTCCGTCAGGATCGTTCAAACATCCGATTTCAGTTCCTGTACAAGATCCATAATTGGCATATATAATCACATCATAGTCATCGTCGGTTGTCCAGATAAAGAGTGTGTCTTCATCGTTGAGAGGTGTTGCCAGGTAATACACTCTGTCTTCGCCTGTACTTCCGCACGATCCGGCATAGTCGTCAACAAACCCGGTAGTTGAGTAATCTATATCACCCGATAATCCTATAAGGGTAATTGCATCAGAGCAATCTTCACCTCCGGTTGTAGGATCGCCTCCCATATAATCGAGGGTAACCAAATTAGAACCTCCGCTAAAAGCAATATTGGTAAGTGGTTGATTTGTGTTGGCCCCGATCCACGAATGAGAGCTGGGAATAGTAGCATCGGTAAAAGAAGTGTTATTACTGGTACCCGGGAACGGGCATCCTGCTGAGTTAATACTACCATAACTCGAAGGCGATGAGTTAGGATCGGTTGATGCACTGGCACAAACCGGATACATCATTTGCGGATGTCCTACGTTAATATCGTTGGTAATAGTAGCTGAAAGTATATTGCTATGCACATGGTATATCATCAGACCTTCACCTGGAATACTCGCATCGAAACCAGTCTGTACCCGTGTTTCCATCAGAAAGTACTCATCAGTAGTGGTGGTATTGTATCGGTAAAAACTGTTTGTATAATCTTCCGAATTGTAGATAGTCAGAGAAGCTGGTACTCCGAGAACAGTGGCGCTGGCCCAGTTGTAAATATAAACCTTGGAGTAGGCATTATGATGAGCAGGTGTAGCGCCATTATTGTTCCACGATCCGGCAGCCATAATATCCCAGTAACCTGTCCCATTGAATTGTCCACCTGAATCTCCATAGTCCGTATCATAATAATCAGGGGCACCGAGTACATGGCCAAATTCATGACAAATAACCCCGATACGTGTAAGACCATTTCCTGAATTTCCTCTAAGTTCAGGCGAACATGAATAGCGATATATTGTTTTTCCATCCAGCGTAACCGGCGTAATAGCCCACGCATGAGACCAGATTGCATCTGAAGAAGCTCCGGCTTCTTCGCCATATCCGGCAAAAATTACATATACACCATCAACATAACCGTCGTTGTCATTGTCATAATCGGCATAATTAACATCGGGATTTG
>CAYMQP010000336.1:0-4275 GCA_964392505.1 uncultured Bacteroidales bacterium | reverse complement strand
CAACAAACAGTGAGTGGAGAAGAAATCGATCCCATGAAAACCAAGTAGAAAAATACCCATTGTGAAAAGTAACAAACTTCATAAAACATTTATTTTTTTACTGACTGTGTTGCTTTTTATTTCATGCCAAAACGAAAAAAGACTGGTAGTGGGTAAAATAAAAAAAGCATCAAAACTTGCCACCACCGAGTTTACTGTCGATAAAATAGTATATGGCGTTAAACGAAAGAAATTTATCTGGGTGGTAAACCTTAACGAAGCCAGCTTCATTGCACACTCCAAAGCAATTATCAAAGCAGGGGTCGATCTGGAACGCTTAAAGGAAGAGGATGTAAAAATTGAAGGTGATAAAATTTCGCTTATTCTTCCCAATGTTCAGGTAATTAACTTTTCGTATCCTGCCGAACATTTTAGTAAAGACACGCTTATCTCGGGCGATGCATTTATGAATAAGATCAATCTTCGGGATCAGGAGAAATTTTTCCAGGAGGCGGAGATTGACATCCGCAATAGTTTAAAATATATGGATGTAGTTGAGATTACGGAAAATAAAACAATTGTGATGCTTGAAAACTTATTGAAAAATCTGGGCTATAAGGAAATTTATATTGACTTTCATGAAGGGCAATTAATACCCGAAATAAATATTGAGACTGAATAATGATCAAGTTTTTATTAAAAAAGTGGGATTATTTTGTTGATATAGCTCTTGTAGTTGGAGTGATCCTGCTTTTTGCTTTCCTCGATCCTTTTGGCATTTTTATTAAGACCAAAATCAGGGCCACTGCCAATATGGTCAGCAGCATTCGCGATATCGGGCAGCTGGTAACAGCCGAATATTACGGCGAAGTAATATCGTCGTGGAAAGAATTTAAGCTCACCGAATTTCCTGTCGATACCATAAGCCTGTATGCGAAAGAAACTTTTATAGAAATAAAATATACATTGAATGAATCGGAAAATAAAAATGATGCGGTTACAAAGGTTCGTAATCTCGATATTCGTGAAGGGTACTATTCGAGTTTATATAAAAAGCTGATTGCATTTTTTGCAGACCATTACCTGAAAAAGCCGCTTAAAAGAATATATGACGAAAAGAATGAGAAATTAAAGGGTGATATTGAAAAAGAAGTAATTCATAAAATGTATAAAGTAGTTAAAAACGATATAAAAAAAATAAGCGTAAAAAATAAAAAAGATGAAGAGTCGTTTACTGCCGAACTATCTGATTACCTCGATTCGCAACCTGATTTTCTGAACGACTTCTATAATTTTCATTCTTTTCTTACAAAAGAGACTCTTGACAAAAGAAAAAACAGAAAAAAAAATATTGTATTCATTGGCAGGGGATGGGTAAAGGCCGGCTTCGATTTCGGCAAGCTCGATGAAAATAATCTGATCTACGACAGGGCTTCAAAGATCATTCATTTGTATGGGCTTCAGCCTGTAATACTTGATTACGATATTAATCCATGGTTCATACCGGAAAGAAAGGTCAAGGGATTCGAGCTTGTTGATTACAGCGGCGATGTGAATTTTGAAGATGCAAAAGATGTTAAACGGCAGTGCAAGGAAAAGCTTCTTCAACAGGCTCGTGATGCCGATATCATAAAAAGAGCCTTGGAAAATGGTGAAGAAGCTTTAATCAGCTTTTTTTCAGTGATATTGGACGAACCCGGTATTCAGGTAAAGCTTTATCCCGATCCGTATCAAAACCAATACGCTGTTATTGCAGCGGATACGTTAATTACTCTTGAAGAAGGCTTATATATCAACAAATTGTACCTCGATGAATTGGAAAGAATCAAGCGTTTAGGATCCGAAGACTTGCGACAAAGCAGTTACCGGCAGTTAAGCCTGTTCATTGAAGAATGTAAAGAACTTCCGTATATAAATAAAAATCATCTTTTCAATTACTACTCCCTTATGGCTTCGGAAATACTACAGGATACATTTGATATTTCGAAGAACGATATAGATATAATAATGCAGTATCGTGATACACTGAAAAAAGATCCCGATAATGATAAACAATTAATTACTGACATCACACAAAATAATCCCTGTTGGTTTACATCGGGTGAATTTTACATCGAATACGACAACACTATTGATTTATTAAAAGAAGAGCTGCTTGCCGCTTACCTTTTACAATCAGATACAGCAGGTGGTGTTAATGTGAACAACAAAGATTTAGTTGTATTGGATAGTACTACTATTAACAATACTGAAATAATTTACTATTATGTGAAAGAAACGCTTGAAAACAACAAGGCATATTTAAACGATTTAAAATACAATCCATACTATACCAAAACCGATACAAGCTATCTTTTATGCAGGGATAGTACCATGAAAGTTTTTAATAAAGGACTTGATTCATTACTGACAAAAGAGAATGCAGTTATTACAGAAATAGAAAAGACCAGTGTTACTTACAAAAAACAAATAAAACCTATTCAAAAACTTACCTCTTTTGCCGATGCAATAGGCGATCGTTTAAAAAAATAAAATTCAATACTTATGATAAAAAATAAATATATAAAAGAATTAACATTGACAAAACTCCTCAGAAAAGAGGACAAAGGCATTGAAGTAAAAAGAGTACAGGAATGGCTGAATCTATGGCGTTATATCGATATCGATTGGTTTTACCGTGTAACCATGGATGGTGATTTCGGCCCGCAGACCGAAAGTGTTGTAAAACAGTTTCAGGCAAGAAAGCGCATAAGTGTCGACGGAATTGTTGGTGACCAGACATACAGCAGGCTTACCAAACCTATGTTTAACGCATATTCCAGAATCGATAATGAAATCGATCTGAGAAATCTGATCGTGAAATATGCCGAACAACATTTGGCTGCCGTCCCCCGCGAGTTCGACAGTAACAAAGGACCCTGGGTACGTGCTTATATGGATGGTCATGAGGGAAAGGACTGGCCCTGGTGTATGGGATTTGTACAGACTATTACGGATCAGGCCTGTTCAACTTTAAATAAAACATACACCGATTATATGCCCCGAACATATGGTTGTGATGCTGTGGGTAAATACGGCATAGAAAATGGTAAACTCCTGCGAAATTCAGAAATAAGACAAAATCCGGGTTTGATTGAACATGGTGATGTTTTTTTGAATGTTAAGAAGAAGGATGTAGATTGGGTACATACCGGTTTTATAGTCAGACAGGAAGGTGACTGGATACATACCATTGAAGGCAACACTAATGATGAGGGCTCGCGTGAGGGTTTTGAGGTATGCCGGAGGATGCGCAATTTTAAAACTCATGTTATTGATGTGTTTAAAATTGTATTATAATTACTCTTCACAGACTGCTGGCTTTGCTGGTATTAAAGATTAACCTGCCTAACGCAAGCTCTGAATCCGGGCTTTGAAGAGGCATTCCTGCGCAGGCAGGAACCCCGAAGGGCTTCGCAAACGCTTAAGCTTTGTGCCTCCGCTAAAGCTATGGCGACACGCGGAATGCGAACGCTGTCAGCGAAGCTAATCCTGGATTTAATGAGGACGATTTTGGAGGTTGTATGACACACCACCTGTCACTTCGTGACATCCCTCCCGAATAAAATTCGGGACAAGCTCTCTCCCAGAGTAATTTCCTAGACAGAGGCAATTCTATATTTATAGAATATGCTATATCATCCAATTTTTTTATGTCCTCAAACCGGACGGGCTATTACTTTTTCCATCGATGAAAAAGTAAGCAAAAAATCTTGATTAGCCTAAATCGCAGCAACTTCTCCTCCGAACAATCTTGTACCCTCTATAATTCTTATTGGTTCTGCTAATTGACCGGGCCAGCGCAGGCTAATCGGGCCATCGCTCATAATGCATTGTATAATTACAGATGACCTTAGAATTTTTTAGGATTTGATAATGATTGATATGAAAATAGTGTTTAATCCGTCTAAAAAAATCAGGTAGTAATTCAAGCGGGATTTTCGGGAG
The DNA here is from genome assembly GCA_964392505.1 of uncultured Bacteroidales bacterium. Classification (GTDB taxonomy): domain Bacteria; phylum Bacteroidota; class Bacteroidia; order Bacteroidales; family UBA10428; genus UBA10428. The sequence continues at coordinate 309 of CAYMQP010000336.1, read as the reverse complement.
CGAAGGATTGCGGAGAAACCTTGTCTGAACGAGGACGTAGGACGAGTGAGTTGGGTTTCGCAAGGAGAAAATCCTGCAAAGAATTCAACTGATTTTTTTCGAACGGTGACCTTTTTTGCATACTTTTTTATGTGGCAGATAAAAAAGTATGTCGAACTGTTTGGGAACAGTTCGAAAAAATGGCCGTGGGGAGAAAAATTAAAAGTAGTATACCAATAAATAGGAAATTACTCTCCCAGAGGGGGATTGATTAGCTGCTATCTTGTGACTTTAATCGAAGTGTCATCTCCCTATTGAGAGAGCCTATCC
>CAYMQP010000335.1:3133-4293 GCA_964392505.1 uncultured Bacteroidales bacterium | reverse complement strand
TTACATGATCGTAATCGTGTTCCATTTCTTTAGGATAGAGTGCCTCAAGATCAAGCCGGGCGAGTACTTTTCCGGTTTCAGCATCGATTTTCACGATATACGATTCGCCGTACACATTGGCCCAGATAGAGCCATCGACATATTCCAGTTCATTCAAGTTAATAGCTAAGCCTTTATTATGACTTACATCGAGTTGTCCGATCTGATTAAGATATTCCGGATCATAAAAATACAGTACTGAGGAGCCATCGCTTACTATCAGACTTTTACCATCGGTAGTAAGACCCCAGCCTTCCATTGTCTGCAGATCGAATTCGCGGATAAGTTCAAATGTTTGGATATCGTAAATAAATCCAACTTTCTGACGATAGGTTAATTGATAAATTTTATTGTTGAAAATGGTAATCCCTTCTCCAAAGTAGCTTTCACCCATTTTTCGTTCCAGTTTGGTGGAACCATCTTCCGGATCTAGTTTTTTAAGGCTCGAAAGTCCACGGCGACCTGTTCCTTCATAAAGCCAGCCATTTTGATATATAAATCCTTGGGTAAAATCGTTAGGATTATGAGGGATTTTACGAATTAGCTTATAGGTCAGCAATTCAGGATCAAGGTCGGATAAAACTGTAATACGGGTAGTAAGTGTTTGAAGCAAACTGTCGTGATAATGAACAAGAATCCGCAAATTCTGCCTTCCTACTTTCGAAAAGATTTTGTTCACATTAAAATCTAAAGGATTTACTTTTTCGGTATGGATATATTTTCCTTCAAGATATATTGAAACAGAATCGGGTTCGGTCTGTCGTGGCGATTCAAGAGTAAAATGTACGGTATCGTAATAAGAATAAATCTCATCGATTGAGGGTGCTGTAAGAATAAAATCCTTTTTTGGTTTTAGTTCCTCGCTTGAATTCTTAATCTTAGGTGATGTGTGGCATGAGGATATTAATGATAAGGTAAGGGAAAAATAACTGATATCTTTAACTACTGTAAGGAAAAATGCAGCGAGATCCATTATTTAAAGAATTTTTTGAGACGGCTGCCTACCGAAAAATTTGATTTCCCTGAAAGATTGGTAAGTTCATTAAATTCTGAATCGATTGAATCGGGATTGATCATTTGCCAAATTTCACTCCAGCCTGGAAAACCTCCAACATTACGGT
>CAYMQP010000335.1:0-3123 GCA_964392505.1 uncultured Bacteroidales bacterium | reverse complement strand
GATCGAACTCTTCCTCTGGATAGCTGCGATTAATAGCGTAAAACTCGATACCTTTTTTACGGCAGAATTCTATGGCCTCATCGAGTTCTTTTCCATGCCTGAAAGTCCAAAGAATAAGCTGATGACCTAACTTTTGGATCTGTTTAAGTGTTTCAAATGCGAACAATTTTTCTTCCCCGATTTGTGGATACCGGTGTTCAACAATGGTTCCGTCAAAATCAACTGCAATTTTCATAAATCGTGATAAATTTTCGCAAAAGTAAGAATTATTTAAAAACAGAATAATTTACAATTTATCGTAATCTATTATTAATCTTGAATTTTGTTGTTATAACTGGAAATACAAATATAACAATCTTACTTCTCGAATGTGCATATAATTCGAAAAGTAGCTATTAATGAAATCGAATTGTGCCGGTAGATGTATTCTTTTTTTTTATACCTTTAAATAATAATATTAATGTAATTGCATGAAAGATATCAAGTATTTCTTTCCAAACGTCCTGACGATTTTAAACTTACTTCTTGGCTGTGTTGCCATCATTATAGTATTTAAAGGACAAAATGAATACCATGCAGCTTGGTTTATTTTAATGGCGGCTATTATGGATTTTCTTGATGGTATAGTAGCAAAAGCCTTGGATGCTAAATCGGAATTCGGAGCACAGCTCGATTCTATGGCTGATATGGTTAGTTTTGGCGTAGCTCCTTCGGTTATGATTTTTAACTGGCTCAACATGGTCCTTACCAAGCTTTCGGAACAAAGCACATATGAGTGGATTTCAGCCAATTTTGTTCAAACACTGATTATCCTTTGTTCCTTGCTTTTTGCTGTAGGTGCTGCTATCAGGCTAGCAAGGTTTAATGTTTCTGCTTCCGAAAAGAACTATTTCGAGGGATTACCAACACCGGCAGCGGCTCTGATTATAGCATCAATTTGGCTTATAATAAATTCCGAAACTAAATGGATCACTGCATTGATATGGAACATTTATTTTGTATTCGCAGTTTTAGTACTCTTGGTTGTACTTATGGTTTCAAATCTTAAAATGATCAACCTGAAGTTCGAAGGTTTCGGAATAAAATACAATATCTTTCGTTACATTGTTTTACTGGTCGGAATAGTGCTCTTTGTGATATTTGGGATTGAAGGCATACTTTATGCCATGCTTCTGTATTTGATTTTATCAATGGCAACGCAGAAGGTCAAAACATCTTAGAATTGCAAATTAATGATTACGAATTTATTAAACCTGTTGGTTGAACAACTAACAGGTTTTTTGTATTTATAGAATGTTATTGTTTTTTTTGTAGCATTGTTATTTCTATAAAAATATATTCTATTTACATATTACTTTGCAGATCAATAATTTAAAATATGTGTAAACTTTTTATTAACTTCTATTTCTATCTCGGAACAATACTTCTGATACCTTATTATGTTAGTTCACAAGATTTACCTGTGGAATCGGATGAATTAGAAATTGGTATCATTGAACAACTGGATAGCTACCTGCCTGACGATATAAAACTGATATCCGAGGACGGAGACACTGTTTTTACGGGAGAATTATTTGGAAAACCAATTGTACTTAACCTGGTTTATTTTCGTTGTCCTGGTATTTGTACTCCATTGATGGATGGACTAGCGAGCGTTGTACAGAAGTCAGGACTGAAGATTGATGAGGATTATAAGATCGTAACGGTAAGTTTTAATCCTCGTGAAGGAACTAAACTGGCCAAACAAAAAAAAGAAAATTACTTAAAAGTAACTGGTCTTGAAGAAGCCAAAGAAGGCTGGATATTTTATACATCCGATAGTGCTAACATTTCCCGTTTGACACAAAGTGTCGGGTTTCGTTATAAAAAGTTGGGTAACGATTTTCTGCACACCGGCACATTAATATTCATTGCCGATGATGGAAAGATCACCCGTTATCTTAATGGTGTGAGATTTTTACCTTTTGAATTTAAAATGGCTATAATCGAAACTTCAAAAGGCCAGTCCGGACCAACGATTAATAAAGTGCTACAGTATTGTTACAGTTTCGATCCCGAGGGTCATGAATATACATTAAACATCACAAGAGTGACAGGTATCATCATTACGTTTTTCCTATTAGTATTATTTTTATCGTTGATTATTAAGTCCGTGAGCAAAAAACGGAAAACATAAATAACTAACTCATTTGCATCTATGGCAAAGAACAAAGATCGGAAAGATCCCAGCTATTTAGAGTATAAAGGGCGTTACAGAGGTATATTCGGATGGATTTTCTCTACCGATCATAAAAGGATTGCTTTACTATACCTGTATTCTATTGTTACCTTTTTTGTTGTAGGCGCCTTATTAGGCTTGTTGATGAAGCTGGAACTCATTGCTCCGGGCAAAACCATAATGGAAGCAAAAACTTATAATGGAGTATTTACGCTTCACGGGATTACTATGATTTTTCTAATTGTTATTCCGGGAATGCCGGCTGTGTTTGGCAATTTTTTGCTTCCTATTATGATTGGGGCCAAAGATGTGGCGTTTCCACGTATCAATTTATTGGCATGGTGGATATATATATTTGGTGCTATAGTAGCCCTATCATCACAATTTATGGGGAATGGTCCGCCCGATACCGGATGGACTTTTTATGCCCCATATAGTTTCAAGACCACCACTAATATGCTTCCGGCGGTTTTAGGAGCATTTATCTTGGGATTTTCCTCTATTTTAACAGGATTAAATTTTATTGTTACTATACATCGAATGCGTGCTCCGGGTATGTCGTGGTTAAAAATGCCACTTTTCCCCTGGGCTCTTTATGGTACTGCATGGATCCAGCTGCTTGCCACTCCAATAGTGGGTATTACCTTACTGATGATCGTGGCTGAACGTACGTTACATATTGGATTTTTCGATCCCACACTCGGTGGCGATCCGGTATTGTATCAGCATTTATTCTGGATTTATTCTCATCCTGCAGTATATATAATGATTTTACCGGCTATGGGAGTTATTTCCGAAATTCTGCCTACATTCTCACGTAAACCTATTTTTGGCTATAAAGCCATTGTTGTTTCAACATTACTGATTGCTTTTATTGGTTATTTCGTTTGGGGACATCATATGTT
>CAYMQP010000334.1:0-4300 GCA_964392505.1 uncultured Bacteroidales bacterium | reverse complement strand
GTTACCCACAATTATTAAATACGACATTCAGGCCGGAGAGCAGGAATCGGCCTAAGATAATTTTACAATATCTATCCGAAGAATTGAAATAACAATTTATGCATCGTATCCTGTGTCTGATGAACCTCGCTAAACAATTTCCGGATTCCTGCAACCAGTCCGGTGGCTTTCGCAGAAATGTTTAACTTGCATTGCTGATCAATGTGTAGGGTGTCCGTACGGTACACGTCCTGCACCCTGCCGATGTATACACGCTTAAAAGTCGACAGCCAGACATGAGAAAGAAATATTTATAATTTTATCGTTCAGCGAACTGCTTTAAATATGCCATTATAATAAACTCTAATGGATTATATTAAACTACTCCTGATGTTTATCAGTGCTATTGCCTGGAGCGTGGTTTATATCAAATGCATACAGTTAGGCTTTCGTCAGAAAACCTATTGCATACCATTTTGGGCGCTAGCCTTGAATTTTGCCTGGGAGATATGGCACGGGTTATTCGATCTGCATGAACTGGGCCCTCAATTGCAGGTAATAATAAACGCGGGTTGGGCTTTATTTGATACTATAATTTTATTTACATTTTTCAAGTACGGGAAGCGATATTTTCCGAAAAGTATAACGGCCGGATGGTTTTATGCCTGGGGTATTAGCAGCCTCATTATTGCTTTTCTTGTGCAATATGCCTTTGTTAAGGAGTTCGGTACTATAATGGGGGGTGGCTACGCTGCTTTTCTTCAGAACCTGTTAATGTCGGTTTTATTTATAATCATGCTTTATAACAGGAATGGTACCGAAGGGCAGTCGTTGACTATAGCTATCAGTAAATGCCTGGGCACCCTTGCTGCTACCATTATGTTCGGAATTATTCGTAGTTTCGATATCAACGGGCCGAATAAGTTTATGCTGATAACCGGTTTACTGATATTTATTATTGATGTGGTATATATTATTTTGCTTGGAAAATTCAGGCAAATGGAATTATCGCCTCGTTCGGCTTAGTCCCTGCCTGCCTAATGCAGGTCGGACAGGTAGGGCAGGTCCAGAATAAGTCGTGCTTAAAGGGTAGCCAGCATTAACTAGTATATTTGCCTGTAATAACAGTGAAATAAGTTGTAACAGATTTGTTAGTCAGGTGACTAACCTTTACACTAAGACAAGCAATCAAACCCATTAAATCCCCGATTGTTTCACATCGGATTCAGTTAATACTTTGTATATTTGTTTTGTTCAGTCTGTTATAACACAATTAAAATAACAAATACATTTTAATCTGAGCATTCATATGAAATCAATCGTACTTTCCATATTATTAAGTCTGGGAGCACTTGTATTATATGCCCAGGAAAATAATATGAAAAAGGACAAGAGTTCAGAAGAGCCGGTAGAATATCAATATAGCAAATCGGGCTTTGAAGAAGGAAAACAATATGTTATTGTCAGACATGATGGAGTTGAATATATAGGAGAGATATTGAACGACGATGGCCATGAAATATTAATTGAGACCAGAACCCTGGGGAAGGTCTATATTCCTAAATATGAAATAAAAAATATTATTGAGATAAAAGAGGAAAAAACAATTGTTTATAATGAATATCAACCTGCAGGTCCCTTTACAACCAGATACTCTTTCACAACAAACGCTCTCCCGATAAAAAAAGGTGAAAACTACGGAATGTTGAATCTTTACGGGCCCGAAGCACATTTAGCCTTAACAAATAATCTGAATATAGGTATCATGGCCAGCTGGATAGCGAGTCCGGTTGTTTTGGCCACAAAATATTCTTTTATAGCGAAAGAGTCAAAAGTTAATTTTTCTTTTGGAACGTTGCTGGGGACATCAGGGTATCTTAATAACTTTAAAGGCTATGGAGGCCTTCATTGGTTAAATATAACCCTTGGTAACAGAAAGAACAATTTTACATTTTCAGGAGGTTATGCCTATTTGCAAACAGGAATTATGAATACTGAACCGGCTCCGGGTGTTTATACCGAAGATGAATATTTAGAAGCCGAAGAACAATCTTCAAGATTACTGAAAATGAGTCACGGTCCTGTTTTATCCGTTGCCGGGATATTTAAAATAGGGGCAAAAACCAGTTTTATATTTGACTCGATGATTGGATATTTTAACTATGAAAAGGTATCAACAAATGAAGATTACACTGCACGTCCGGAGGCGATTTATACTGTCACAAGAAAAGAGAATGCATATTCAATAGTTTTATTTCTCATGCCTGGTGTTCGCTTTCAAAATACTGACCGCAAGGCATTTCAGATTTGTGTTGCCGGCGTATCGATGTTTGGTGATTCGAATGGATCCTTTCCAATACCAATGTGTTCATGGTTTTATAAGTTCTAGATTGTTTATCCTTACCGAGCGAAATGTTCAATAATGACCCGGCGAAGATTACTCGCTAACGCTCATGAGCTCATCCCTATACTAGGCATAGTCTACCGACTGTATTGTCTGTAAAAGGTAATTTTTAACTACTCTGATTTTATATTGCCCTACTGCTTTAATATGGGTATACTTCTTTTTTGTATCTTGCTAATCATACTAAATGCAATGCAACGCTAACAACATCATACACGAGGATCGTTGGCGAAATTGCAACGTTTTAAATTCATTGTGAAAATCACTTAATCATGGAGGAATAAGAAATGAATAGAAAAAAAATCGGACTAATTTTATTTTGGTTTGGTGTACTATGCATTATTATTTTTCTGGTTCTGACCTGGTACCAGAGTCCGATACACAGGATTCATACCGCTGATGAATTGCGTGGTACAATACACGCTATTTGGGGAATTCTTTTTTGGATTCGGATTATGGGGGGATCGGGAGTGACATTTACACTCGTGGGAGTGCTTCTTTATACCGGAGAGAAAGGCTCCTATTTTTGGCTGTTGGGACTTCTTCCTCATTTCGCAACTTTTGGAGAGTATTGGCATCCAGCCAAACACTTACCATGGCTTTTTGGTATAGGAGGAACGGTAATTCTTTTTTCTTATATTGGAATATTGTGGTTGTGGACCAGGATCTACACTGCATACAAAGGTATTGCCAGAACAGGAAGAAAGATCCAGCTTTTAGGATATACCTTTTTAGTTGTAGCAAGCCTTCTGCTATGTATGTATTTTGGAAACCCAAAGCAGCTCGCATTAGCAGAACTTCCGATACCTGGTGGAGAAATTATTAATTTGACTTTAAGCATAGGAATGTTACTGATTTTTGTAGGTTACTATCTGGTGGCGAGAGGTTCAAAAAAGGCAACAACCGGTTTATAGTTTCTTAGCTCGGTGTTATCCACACCTGCCTGACGGCAGGCAGGGCAGATAACTAAGCTGCTTTTTTGTATATTATTAATCAAAAAAAGTGTGTTGCAAAACTAATGACATCATACGGCAGGACTGTTAACAAATTTGAAAATAGCATCCGAAACATTAAGCTATAATATTAATGAATAGTTATACAATTTTTGGGATTTTAAGTTTACTGATAATAATAGTCTCATGGCGTACTTTATTTACATTAAAAAGTCATGGTTTTTACAGATTCTTGAGCTGGGAATGCATTGCCTGGCTCTTTGCCGTAAACTATAAATCCTGGTTTATTGATCCTTTTGGTTATAAACAAATGCTTTCATGGATTTTTCTTGCACTCTCGGTTTATTTGGTAATAGCAGGTGTTGTACAAATAAAGAAAAAAGGAAAATCTGGAAATAGCAGGAAAGAAAAAACGCTATATCAATTTGAGCAAACAACAGAGTTAATAGATACGGGGATTTTTAAATATATAAGACATCCTCTTTATTCATCTTTACTTTTTTTAACCTGGGGAATTTTTTTAAAGAACACCTCAATAGTATTATTATTAATTTCTATTTTATCAACTGTATTTCTTTATGTAACAGCTATATTTGATGAGAAGGAATGTATGCTAGTTTTTGGAGATAAATACAAGGATTATATGAAAAGAAGTAAAAGGTTTGTGCCATTTTTAATATAAAATCAACTTTACCAGCAGCTAAGTTAGACTTTGGAGCCATCGAAGAATCCTCGTAGTATACAATTCCCGCCTTGCTGTTACAGTTGTATCGAATAAAGATGCCAAACTACTAAATGGACTGCAATATTGCAGTCTATTACTCTTAAATCTTTGTTAAACTAATTTATATCCAAGTAATTATTAAAATATTGATTACAAAAACATTGTAACCATAATAGTATATAATTGTATATAAACTTATAAAAAAATAAGAAACACATGGTTATTGGATTAGGTTCAAGA
>CAYMQP010000333.1:0-4321 GCA_964392505.1 uncultured Bacteroidales bacterium | reverse complement strand
AGCCTACATTGAGGATAATTGTATGTAATTGCAGCCAGTTTATATGATTAATAAAAGTCAGAAAAATCAATGCTAGAAAGTTTAATCAGAAAACGATTGGGAAGGATTTTCACCGGGCAAAGAGAAATTGCTCTCAACAGAAATATTCCAACTCGTGAGGAACTACAATATAAATTTCATGAAATCGATCAGATTGGCTTTTACCTTCATATTCCTTTTTGCGAACAGATTTGTCCATACTGCCCGTATAACAAAGAGCTCTATAACCCCGATTTAGCAAAGGAATATACCCGGGCTGTAATAAAAGAAATTACGTTGTATTCCGAAATTATTGGAAATACACCTGTTACCAGTTTTTATATCGGGGGAGGTACACCCACTACCATGCTACGTTCAGGTCTGAGCGGCATACTCAGTTGTATTTATGATAAACTGAACATGCAGTGCAGCATTCACATGGAGAGCCATCCGAATCATTTAAGTAAGGAAAATCTGAGGCAGATTGATACCCTGGGTGTAAAATACCTGAGTATCGGTATTGAAGCGTTACAGGACAGGCACCTTAAAACGTTACAGCGGCCCTATAGAGCGAATGAAGCAATAGAAACGATTCGCCGGGCATTGGAAAATGGTTTTGAATGTGTGAATGCCGATGTAATATTTGCACTACCCAATCAAACCTGTGAAGAAATTAAACAAACCAGCAACGATCTCATTAATTTGGGCATCGACCAGGTAGCTGCCTATCCTTTATTCCGTTTTCCCTATACAAAATTTAATAACAATAAACATATCGGATTAAAAACAATTCTTAAAAGAAGAAAAATGCTCAGCATTATTGAGGATTGTTTTTACCCTGCCGGATATGAAAGAAGTTCGGTGTGGGCTTTTACCCGAAAAGGGACAGCCAAATATTGCTCCGTAACCATACCCATATATATTGGCCTGGGAGCCAGTGGCAGCAGCTACCTGAATGATATTTTTTACCTGAATACTTTTAGTGTTAAAGAATATGTCAGTTCCATGAATACAAATGGTAATGCCATTGCTTTATCGATTGATCTAACCCGGAAAATGCAGATGAACGGATGGTTATACTGGAGGATATATGAAACAAAATTTAATAAACACGATTTCAGCAAGCGATTCGATAAGGATTTTGACGATGTTTATAAAAAATACATGAAACTACTGGCTATGATGGGATTTCTGAAAGATAACGGAGAGCATATCCAACTTACCGACAGGGGTACCTATTGGTTGCACGCCTTTGAGGACTTCTTTTCGATTAATTATATTAGTAAGCTCTGGGGGACTTCCGAATTAGAACCATGGCCTGAGAAAGTTATACTTTAGTTCTAATTCAATCCTGACTAAGCGGTTTTTATTATATTGCATAACAAATTTTATAGCTGATGCCTGAATTATCAGTACAGCTCGATATTTTCGCTATTATCATTTTACTTGGAGTCATTCAGGGAGTATTCCTCTCCTTCTTTTTTCTGAATAAAAAAATTCGTCAAAAGCCTTCAAACCTGTATTTAGGTTTAATTATGCTTTTTTTATCACTGATAATACTTGAAATATTCCTGAATTACACGGGATATATGATTAAAGTATTACGAATTGATAATTTCTCTGAACCGCTTAGTTTCGGTGTCGCTCCTCTTATGTATTTATATATTTATTCAACCATAAGTAAGCGATTACCTAAAAGAGCCTGGCTACATATGATTCCCATGATATTCTGGTTTGTTTATTGCATACTTTACTATATACAACCTGTTGAACTTAAATATCCCCATTATATAAGTTATCATTATCCCGACACCGTAGTTACCATCCCGGATAAACCCTATAATGTCGATCCGCTTTCGCTTCGCAAGTATGTGAATGAGCTGTTAATGTTTCAGCTAACCATATACCTTGTAGCAAGCCTAATACTGGTGAGAAAAGCATTTAAGTTGCTTCAAATTCCATTTTTTGCAAGCAATATTAAACCATTGAGCTGGTTACGAACATTTATATTGCTCGTATTTTGTATTTTAATTTCGCTGGTTGTTGTAAAATCAGTTTTTGTAGCAGATATTGGCGATTATATTATAGCATCCCTGATTTCGGTTGTGATTTATGCAACCAGTTTTAATGTGGTTAAAGCTTCAGATTTTTTCCAGGAAAACATTGCCGATCCGTTGAATCCGAGAAAAAAATATGTCAAATCGACCCTGCAGGAAGAAGAGAAGTTAGTAATACTTGAGCAGCTTAAAAAGTGCATGGAAATTGATAAGGATTTTAAGAATAACCTTGTCTCATTGCCCTATATTTCAAAGAAATTAGCATTACCGGTTCATCATATATCTCAGGTGATAAATGAAAAACTCAATCAGAGCTTTTTTGAGATGATAGCTTCATATCGCATTGAAGAGGCAAAGAAAATACTTCTCGATAAGACTAAAGATCATCTTACAATTGAGGATATTGCCGATGAGGTGGGTTACAATTCAAAATCGGCTTTTAACAGAAGTTTTAAAAAACATTCCGGAACTACTCCATCTGAGTTCAGGGCAAATCATTCTAATAATTAACAGAATTTTGTTCTATTTCCCGTTCTGATACTCATAAATTATTTCCTGGCTCTATTTTGCTGATTACCTGATGTCTAGAACCGACATACTCTTATTATCAATGTACTTCCCTATAAGCTGACACAACTCCCTTATAGGCGGATTCTAATTATATACAGGTTCCACCCTATGTTTGTTTTAGCAAATTCAAAAATCGCACGAAATGCAAGGTTTAATTCAAATATTCTGTAATCTCAACGATTCCGAAATCTGGAGAATATTCGTTATAGCGATTGGAATTTTGGGATTATACATATCAATTATAATGATAGTTGCAAACAAATTCAGGTCACAGATGAACACTTTACTGGGAATCTTTACAGCCTGTCTTTCATTCGTTCTGCTTGATCTGGTAACTAATAAAATTTCTTCCACAATACTTACACTAATTATGCATAGTACGGGAACGGCATCAGTTTTTCTTATCGGACCAATATTCTATTTCCTTTTATTACCCGCTCGTATTAATGTACTTAAGCCTAAGTTTTATATTCATTTTCTACCGGGAATTCTGGCAATTATCTACGCGATTATAATTAGGAACAATGTATCTGTTTCATTGTACCTGCCCGGTTTTATACATGCTACAATATACCTGTTTATAGGAAATTTATCGTTAGCTAAAAATGTATTTGCTGATGACGCTGTTAAAGCAAAAGAAAGATGCAGAGGCTATAGATGGAAGATAACCTTTTTTAGTATTGTTTTTATTTCATTTTTGGGTATCTGCATTGCCAGAATAACTCTCGTTCCATCATTATTTCGTTTGATAAACTCCCTTGTACTGGCACTATTAATTCTGCTTATATGGATAAGATTGATCTATACATCACTGAAAAGAAGATCTGTTTATTAATACAATAAAAAATTAAATCATGAAGAATCAAACAATGAGAACTAAAATGAAAAGTTCGGCAGTGATATTGGCTGCCGCGTTTATTATTCTGCTCCTTAACTGTGAATCTGATCAAACTGAACCGGATTTAACACTCGTAGTGGGCAGCTGGGAATTAACAACTGTAGTTAGTTCCAGTAGCTGTGGCTTATCCGAAGGGACCAGTAAAACTGAATTCATTGTATTAACTGATACGGGTAATCCGATATCGATAATCAACTTTCAGGGATACTGGGGAACGGCAACTCTCGAAGGAGACAGAATTACATTTAACGGATCGGAAGTATCTGATGATTTTGGATACCCGGCCACTCTTAGTACCAATGGATCGGGTATAGTATCAGGTAATACCATTACCGGAACCTTCTCGACAAATGTTCATTTCACGGATAATGAAAGTCCGGAGGATTGTATTATTTATACCGATTTCACTATGAGCCGCCTCGATGAATGCGATTGTTATTCAAGGGCTTTGTTTAGAGATCCGGAAGATTCGGAATACATCCTTCCTTATCCGGTTGGAAGATCGTACCCGGTTTACCAGTCGTATTGCTGGCCTGCCGGCGGTCACAGAAACCAGCTTGCGGTTGATTTCACTGTACCTATTGGCGATACGGTTGTTGCAGCCAGAGGGGGTGTTGTAACCGAAATCAGGGCATCTTCCCCTGATGATGGCGAAGGTGAAGGAATGCATAATTACATCTATATTTTACATGAAGATGGCACGCTTGCATTCTATGCCCACCTGATGCAGCATTCAGTTATTATAGAGCCGGATGACACAGTACAGACAGGACAATAT
>CAYMQP010000332.1:0-4359 GCA_964392505.1 uncultured Bacteroidales bacterium | reverse complement strand
CCGCTAAAACCTTTCTTATCCTGCATATCTTTTAAATTAAGTCTGAAGCGAAATAGCTTGTATTCATCGTCAATATTAATATTCGGGTTTTCATTTTCAAGATGAGTAGCCGCCCACAGATTTTTCATCCGAATAAAGTATGCACGATTAGATTTACTCTTTTCAATCCAATTCATAAGTTCTTTCGCTTGCAGTTCATCCAATTCTCCTAAAAGAAATTTTTTAATAAGATCCTTCTTCATGATTATCAAATAATATATATAAAACAATTAAGAGGTGTCTTCCCCCTAGAAAAAATAATATAAATCTTCAGGCAAGGTATTCGTGAAGGTATATTCTAATTCTACGTAAAGCTTCAGCAATATGGTTTTCAACGGTTTTCACAGAGATATTTAATTGGTATGCAATTTCTTTATATTTATATTCCTTTGTTCTACTAAGTAAAAAAATCTCTTTGCATTTTGGAGGTAGCTGTTCAATAGCTTTATTGACTTTATTCTGAAGTTCATTATATAAAATTTGCTCTGAAGTCTCATCCTTCAATGCAATATAATTTAACTGGTAGGTTATTAAGTTTTTACGAACCGATTCCGAATATTTTTTTTGGATATGTAAATGTTTGAGATAATTCAATGAATTATTGTGGATTATTCGGTATAGCAAAGAGTTCAGGTTACTATTTGAATCCAGGCTAGAACGATTTTCCCATAACTTCATGAATGTATCCTGAACTATCTCGCGCGCAATTTCCTGGTCGATTACATAATGACGGGCATAATTAAACAGTTTGTTGTAATATTTTCGGAAAATTTGTTCAAAGATCCGCTCATCATCATTTCTAATAGCCTCAATAATTTGTCGGTTATCATTTTCCATTATAGGATTAATTTTGCGAATGATTGTCCAAATTATACAAAAAAAAAATTGATTAATAAATTCTGATCTGGAAAATTAAAAAGGTATCCTTAATAAAGAAAGCGAAATATTTTTAAAATGTTTCAATCTTCATCTTCCTGAATTTTTATTAATTGAAATCAATTCTTAAATATTCCCTGCTAAAAAGGAAACTCATCCGCTTCTTCAACCTCAACTTTTTTGGTTTGAGGCTTCATAGCTGTCTGATGAACCTTATGAGGAGCCACATAAATGGCAACATGTGGATTTTCAACCGGACAAGCGTATTCACATGCGCCGCAGCCAACACATATATTAGAATTTGTATGCGGAATTGTTAAACCATCCCGATAAGGAATCATATATACAGCCTGGGTGGGACAATGTTCCGAACAAGATCCGCAGGCTGTACCTTCAGTCTGGACAATACAAAGGTTCTGATTAAAAAATACTTTCCCAATCTGGGTTGTCTTTTTTTCTTCCTGTGATAAGGGAATAATAGCTCCTGTGGGACAGACCTCACAGCATTTTATACAATCGTAATTACAAAAGCCTGTTTTATTGTCCATATGAGGAAGCATCATACCTGTAAAGCCATACTCAAGGAATGAAGGTTGTAACACTTTAGTAGGACAAACCGAAATACACAAATGACAAGCAATACATTTTTCTTTAAGATGTTCAATACTCAAAGAACCCGGAGGGCTGATAGGACCCCTATAACAAAATCGGGGATGGTCATGTTCTTCTTCTGCCTTTGCTACCAGAGGATATACTCCAGCAAATAACAGACCAGCTTTCAAGAAATTTCTTTTTGATTTATCAAAAACTGTATCATCATTGCCTGATCGCACCCAGGCTTTCTTCAATCCTATGGCCGAATCTTCACAAACATTTATACAATTAAAGCAAGATACACAGCGAGTTTCATCAACACTTATTTTTTTGATATCAATACAATTGGCTTTACATTCCAGTTGGCATTTTCCACATTGTGTACAGGAAGTTTTAATAATCGATAACTTAAGAAAGGATACTTTTGAAAGTAATCCCAGTATAGATCCTACCGGGCAAATGGTGTTACAGAATAAGCGATCGCGGTATAATACCATCAGAAGTATCAATAAGAATATCGATAGCGCAACAAAAAAGGTAAACGGATGAAATTCTTTCTGAACAAAGGGTCGAATGGAATAAATATCGAAAGTCATAAAAATTTTTGCAACAACATTTTTCATGGCTATATATACCGGTTGAAAAAGATTGGAAGCTATACGCCCAAAATTAGCATAAGGATCAAGCCAGTTAATTGCCAGTATACCAGTAAATAAAAGCGACAATGCCGATAATCCTAATATAGGATATCGTATATAATTCAGTGCTTTTCTGAATTTTTTTCTTTTTACTTTAAATGGTAAAAGATTCCGAATACGTGTAATCGCATCCTGCATTATACCCAGAGGACACAAAGCAGAACAATATACACGACCTGAAAATAATGTCAGTAGAATAATTACAATAAAACCAGCCGATAATAAACCTGGTAATACAGTAAATTTCAACAATGAAGGAAGAAATTGAAAAGAGGTTAATACTTCGTAAACTTTTGAAGGTAATTTACCCTTTACATCCGAAAACAGAACAATAAATCCCGTAAGAAAAATCAGTGCAATGATAATTCGTCCCGGCCGTAACCATTGCTGGTTTTTCATTAAATTGTGATTCTTTTAATATTAAGTGAATCCAAATCAGTAGTGCCTGCACCTAATTCTTCGGCAAGACCAATATGACGAACTCTTTTGACATCAATACCAAAAATCTTGGTGGCGGCTGTATCGATCGCAACGATATCCTTACTTATAAGCTGATACTTCATTGTGGCTACATCATCAATCGAAATACCTCTCGGACCATTTCGTTTCATAACCCGGTATCCGTCAACTATATTCAGATCGGGTGGTCGGTAAGTCACAAAATCGGCAATACACTGATGCAAATCATTAGCATGGTAATATCCCCTATTCCAGACAACTCCCATTAAATTTTTCATAGCCAATGTCATAGTAGCCCCACCATGATTTTTTAATACAGGCACATTAATAAATACATCCGATTCGAGAATCAGTTCATGAACTTTAGTCGTTTTTAATATTTTACCTTTCGGAATATTTACTGCGTGGTAATCACCTGCGATTTTTCCCGACACTATTTGTCCTCCATTATTTTTTACTGCTCGTTCAATACCGGAATTCCTATAACATGCTGTCCACTCGTCGCATGTATTATCAAATACCATGACCTTTTTGGCACCTGCTTCTATACATCGTTTTACAATATGTCCAACAAGTTCAGGATTAGTATTCGCTGCCCTTTCAGGCGGAGAATCCCAACCGATATTAGGTTTCACCACTACGGTTTGATTTGGTTTTACAAACGTTTTTATTCCTCCCAGAGCCTCAATGCCAACATCAAACATGGCTGCCGGGCCACCATTCTTTACAGCCACCAAATTAAAAGTTTCAGCATAGTTATTGCTTGATGCAAATACTGAATTCCATTTGCCCATTGAAAATAAAGCTCCTGAAGCTATGGATGCAGCAACCGATTTTCTTATAAAGTCTCTCCTTTTCATCATCCCACACGTTTTAATTTTTGGAAAAATAGTGAATAAAACCTTTTTTTCCTGATTATTTTTGTTAAAACAAATAAATATTATCGATTATAAATTAGTAAAGAAAAACAGGACTAACCAGATGAAAATTACCATCTTTGCCTGAATTTCTGAATAAGCTACATGAAAATATTATATTACGATAGCTTTGCCGGAATAAGCGGTGATATGAACCTGGGAGCACTAATCGACTTAGGAGTTCCGGAGAAGTATCTTATAGCTGAGCTGAACAAATTAAAGGTCGATGAGTTCGAACTGCAATGCAAATCATCGATAAAGAACGGCATAAGCGGAAAACGGGCCAATGTAATTCGTAAACATCATCATATGAAATCCGTAAGGCATAAACATGATGAAAGTAAATTCCAACCTAATCATCGAAACCTGAAGGATATCAGCAACATAATAGAATCTTCCTCATTAAGCGATTATGTGAAGGAAAAAAGCCTGGAAATATTTCTCTGCATTGCTGAAGCAGAAGCCAGGATACATTCAAAATCAGTAAATGAAATTCATTTTCACGAAGTGGGAGCTATTGACTCTATTGTTGATATTGTCGGGGCAACATTGTGTATCGAATATCTAAAACCCGATAAAATATTTGCCTCAACCATTGAGCTTGGCGGTGGCTTTGTAGAGTGTGCCCATGGAACCTATCCAATTCCGGCTCCTGCCACTGTAGAAATTTTAAAAGGGATTCCGGTACGAAAAGGTACTGTCGATAAGGAAACAACTACACCAACCGGCGCTGCTATTTTGAAAGTATTTGTTAATGAGTTCACCAATCGAATTAG
>CAYMQP010000331.1:0-4373 GCA_964392505.1 uncultured Bacteroidales bacterium | reverse complement strand
CAAAGATGCTGTAAATAACAGGTATTACAAAAAGACCAGGGAATTAATAACAGGTTACAATAAGATAGTGGTCCAATTCGAACGAAAATTAAATAAATAGATATAATAGCACCCAATTCCTAGTAAAACTAAAGAGATATCAAAGATTTTAATTCCATGCAATACGATTCGGATAACAATAACACAAAATTTTCGATTCCACATTTATTAAGAATTATAATACCTGTAAATGATCTTTGCCCTGGTTATAAAAGAAAAAGAACATTAATAATTGAATATTCAATTTATTTAATATTTCAATCCATCCTTTTGAAGGTATAGGCATTCTGAATATTTCTTTTACTAATTCTAAAAAAACTTGGAAATCGTAAATACCTTGAAATAATAGCGTACCTTAGCCTGAACTTTAGATTTGAGAATTTGCGCTTTTATTAACTAATTTCCTTCTCAAAATTAGTTCATCACAGCACTTTTTTTTAAATCCTTTTTTAAAACCTTTTAATAACAGGTTCATGTTAGTTATACTCTAATTAATAAAGTTTAATTTTTTTATCGTCCTTTATCATCCTGAGGCAATCGAAAAAAAAACACTAAAGCATTCCTGACTACCCTGTTATTAATACTAACAATTTAAATTTTAAAATAATGAACATTTATGTAGGAAACCTTGATTTTAAGGTAGATGAGAATGACCTGACAGCCATATTTGAAGAGTATGGATCTGTAAGTTCTAGTAAAATTATTACTGACAAATACTCTGGCAGAAGCAAAGGTTTTGGTTTTGTAGTCATGGACGATGCAGTTGAAGCAAATAAAGCAATTAAAGGTCTTAATGGCACTACTTTGGAGGAAAGAGAGATAATTGTAAATGAGGCAAGACCAAGGCGATAATATTCGAACACTATTTAGAAAAAGAAGCATGAATAAAGGAAAAGTAAAGTGGTACAACGAAGCCAAAGGATATGGCTTTATTGAATCAGAAAACGGCGACGATATTTTCGTTCATCGAAGCGGCTTAGACAGTCCCTATCGAGGACTTGAGACTGATCAGAAAGTTATTTTCGAAATCCACCAAGGCGATAAAGGTTTTATTGCTAAAAATGTAAAACCAATGAATTAAATTATCTGATTTGAATTTATTTACTATCGAAGATCTTAAAATACCTGTTCGATCGTTCAGGGAGCAGTAAGTATTGGTATTTCTCTATCAGGACTTACCTCAGCTGAATTAAACATACGAGAAGTTTTTATTACTTCATACACTAGAACCTACAATTATAAATGATATAGTAATTTATATACAGAACTAAAAATTAATCACTTACTTGCCTACTGAGTTCATTATAACAAAAATCAATGCGGCAGTTAAAAATTACAAAACAAATAACACAGCGCAACGAAGAATCGATAAACCGATACTTTCAGGATATAACCAGGTATCCAATGATATCTCCGGAAGAAGAGGTTGAGTTATCAATACGAATCAGAAATGGTGATGAAGAAGCTCTTGAGAAGTTGGTTGTTGCCAATCTGCGTTTTGTAGTTTCTGTGGCAAAACAATATCAAAATCAAGGCTTATCATTTTCCGATTTAATAAACGAAGGTAATCTTGGACTGGTAAAGGCTGCCAGGAAATTTGATGAAACGCGTGGTTTTAAATTCATTTCATATGCTGTATGGTGGATCCGGCAATCAATTTCTCAGGCTATTTCAGAACAAACTCGAATTGTGCGTTTACCACTGAACAGACTTTCATCAATCAAGAAAATCACAAGAGCAATTCCTTACCTCGAACAGGAATTTGAACGTGAACCTACTGATAATGAAATTGCCGAATACCTCGATTTAACTTATGATGAGGTTAAAGTTGCTACCCATAATCAAAAACGTCAGATTTCATTCGATACGCCAATTTCAAATGACGGAGAAAACGAATTAAGCTTATATGATATTATTCAATCAGGGAATATTCCTTTACCAGATAGCGATATAATGAAAGAATCTGTTGTAACAAACATTACCAGGGTACTAAATAAACTTACTAAACGGGAAGCTGGAATATTAACCATGTCTTATGGATTGTGCAATACGCCTGTTCACACCCTATATGATATCGCATTAAAATACCATATGTCGTCCGAGCGTGTTCGACAAATAAAAGCCAAAGGATTATCCAAATTAAAACTTCTCTTAAAGGAAAAATGTACTTTTATAGCGTAATAATAAATATCGTGTATAATTAATGAAAAATATAATTAATATAACAAAAGCAATTTATGGGCAGATCTCAAGAAACATATAATAAAAAGGAAGTAAGGAATAAAAAAGAGAAAAGAAGAAAAGCGAAAGAAGAAAAGAGGTTAGCAAGGAGAGAAAACGAGAAAAAAAGTACCCTTGATGATATGATTGCTTATGTCGATGAGAATGGAAATATAACTTCAACCCCACCTGATCCCAAAAAAAAGAAGGATATTAAATTAGAGGACATTGAGATTGGAACACCTACTCGTGATTCAGAAAAAAGTTACGATTCAATTAGAAAAGGATCAGTAACTTTTTTTAATGAATCAAAAGGTTATGGATTTATCAGGGATTCTGAAACAAAGGAAAGTATTTTTGTGCATTCAAATAACTTACTTGAAGAAATTAAAGAGAATGATATTGTTAGTTTTGAAATAGTAAAAGGGCAAAAAGGACCAACTGCAACACAAGTAAAACTCTACAACGAATAAAATCATTTCAGCTTTAACTCACTGCGTGAAAATCCATATCTGATTCTTATCCCAACACTTGAAGAGATAATAATTCAGGTAAGGAAAAAATTTCTAAGTCTTTATTTATTAGTGAATTCAAAGGTAGTCAGCAATTCCTTATTCGCTATCCAGTAGACTGATATTACTTAGGAAAGTATTCTAATCATTGTGTCTCCAAATAACTCAAATGCTTATTTACCAAGGTAATGAAAATATGGATAGCTTTGTTGTTAATACAATTTCTTTACTGTTTAAATGAAATCACGAATACAAAAAATCGAACTGGCTTATTTAACTCTTGAAGATTACCAGGAATTAAAACAGGCTATGATACATTCTTATCAGACAATGCCCGATGTGTATTGGAAAGAACATCATATCAAAGCCCTTTTAAATAAATTCCCTGAAGGGCAGATTGTTGTCAAGGTAAATGCAAAAATAGCCGGATGTGCTTTATCGCTTATTATCGATTCCGATAAGTTCGAAGATCAGCATACTTATCAGGAAATAACGGGTAATTATACCTTCAACACGCACACTCCCGCTGGTGATATCCTTTATGGTATCGATGTATTCGTTAAGCCTGAATTCCGAGGATTACGATTAGGTAGACGAATGTATGATTATAGGAAAGATCTATGTGAAAAACTTAATTTAAAAGGTATTGTGTTAGGCGGACGAATCCCCAATTATCATAAATATTCCAGTAAATTATCGCCAAAACAATATATCGAAAAAGTGCGATCGAAAGAAATCCAGGACCCGGTACTGAATTTTCAGCTTTCAAACGATTTCCATCCTGCTAAGATATTGAAAGGCTACCTGGAAGGCGACACAGCATCGAACGAATTTGCAGTACTGTTGCGCTGGGATAACATTTATTACGAAAAGCCCTCTAAAAAAGCAAAAATCATAAAAAAAATCGTTCGTCTGGGTGTGGTTCAGTGGCAAATGCGCCCCTATAAAAGCATGGAGGATTTAATGCTACAAGCTGAATATTTTATCGATGCGTTGAGCGGTTATAAAAGTGATTTTGCTCTTTTCCCCGAATTCTTTAATGCTCCTCTAATGGCCGAATTTAATCAATTAAACGAGGCAGAAGCCATTAGAAAACTAGCTGAGTATACACCTAAAATAAACCAGGAATTATCACGACTTGCTATTACATATAATATTAATATTATCACAGGCAGCATGCCCGAAATAGTTAATAATACGCTTTATAATGCAGGTTATTTATGCAAACGTGATGGACGCATGGAGCGTTATGAAAAACTACATGTTACTCCTGATGAAGACAAAATATGGGCAATGAAAGGTGGTAACTCCTTACAAACCTTTAATACCGATTGTGGAAAAATTGGTGTACTTATATGTTATGATATTGAGTTCCCGGAATTGTCGAGAATCTTAGCCGATGAAGGAATGGATTTACTATTTGTTCCTTTCCTTACCGATACACAAAACGGATTTTCACGGGTACGGCACTGTGCTCAGTCAAGAGCTATCGAAAATGAATGCTATGTTGTAATTGCCGGTAGTGTGGGTAACCTGCCTAATGTTCATAATATGGATATCCAGTATGCGCAATCTATGGTCTTTACTCCCTGCGATTTTCCC
>CAYMQP010000330.1:0-4415 GCA_964392505.1 uncultured Bacteroidales bacterium | reverse complement strand
TAATAAGAGTATAGGCAGCTAGGCTATCGGTAGTGAGAGTATATTGGAGCCATTCACCCTCTTCGGTCCATCCCACATTATAACCATTGGTTTCATCAGTATCGTTGCATTCTTCAATATCAACTCCATCGTTTCGGTAAGCCCATCCTTGATTCCAGTCCATCCAGTCACCTCCCATACTTAGATGATAATTTCCCGTATCTATATCGAAATAGGCGTAATTGTTACGTCCCAGATCGTAATCGGTAGCAAATATGGTTGATCCGGGTTTATGATTGAAGTATGTTATTGTAGCTGTACTGAATGGTTGCCTTATCATAGCATCTATAACATCCTTCTGGCAAATGCAGTTTTCAATTCTGTGGTTTTCGGCAAATTGAATAACAGCCTGAAATGCCTCTTCTACCGAAGGAGCCGGAGCATTGCCTCGCCAATAGTCAATCAGATTGTTATAATCTTCATTAACTTCTACCCGCAATGGATTATTAACACGAGGTTTCTTAACGGGCCACCACGACCAGCCTATATGATTAGCTTTACATAGAGCGATAAGGTTTCTGAACCACGTATTGGAATTCTCTCCCGATTCTCCCAACCATATGGGCACATTATATGTGTTTCGTAATGAAATAGCCCAATCAAGAGAGCTTGGTGTATTGGTGGTCCAGTATTTATGGAAACTGAAAACCAGGTTATTGTCCCATGGCAGAGGTACACCGGTATAATCGTTAGCAAACCAGTTCCCTTCGACAATAATAATATGGTTTTGATCAACTTCACGAATGGCTTCCGTAATATCTACCATTAAATTCCACATGGGTGTATTGTTTGGATCGCCAAAATCCCAGTTAGTTTCGTTAATAAGGTCGTATCCTCCAATCCATAGTTCATCGCTGTATCGTTCTGCCAGCTTTTGCCAGAGTGCAATGGTTTTATCTTTATTTTCCTGGCTCTCCCAGAGCGAAGGTTTGGTTGGATCGTAATCGGAAATGGCTGCATCGGTTCCCTGTCCACCCGGCGCTCCGTGCAGGTCAAGGATAAGATACATTTCATTTGCGGAACACCAGTCAAGTAATGAATCGATAATAACAAATCCTTTATTGAACCATGTGTTCTCACCCGAAACTGGTTCATCTTCAACAGGAAGTGTAAACCATTTATAGTGCATGGCCACACGCACACTATTAAATCCCCACGATTTCATGGAATCAACATCGGTACGGGTGAAATGCCAGGCAAGCCATGCATTATAAAAGCTATCAGTGTTGGCTTCACCAATGGTTTGGATAAGCCTGTTGCGAAATTCATGTTGTGTAGGAGCAACATCCGATGTTTGCATCATATAACCTTCCTGGAGCATCCAGTTTCCCGTTCCTATACCACGCAGTATCACCTCTTCCACACCGTTGGATATATAATTACCTTCAGCATGAAGAAATTCCTGAGCATGTATGATCGTCTGAAACGATAAAATACTTATTATTATGGCGAGAAGAAATCTTTTCATATCCTTCATTTACAATTTAAATATAGCGAATAGAAAAGGGAATAAGCAGATTACTGTGGTATAATTCTTATAAGCTTAATTACAACGATAATTAATTTTACTCGCTGAAGCGAGTAAAATTAAATCTTAAACTTAATGACTGATATACGGTAAAAAGGAATATTACTGAGGGATGATAATACTGACTCATATTAGTAAAGCAATATACCTCAAGCCTTACTGTATTAAATAAAACTGATTTCCTATACTGTTTGTGCCAACGGTTTATATTGGCATCTTCATTATCAGTCTTGTTATCTGGAAATATTATCGCGTCTTGGTTTGGCTTCGTTCACCACAATTTCTCTTTCCTTGACACTGGTTCCATTTAGTCCTTCAATTGCTTTAGCAGCTTCTTCATCATTCTCCATTTCAACGAAACCAAATCCTTTACTACGCCCACTGTATTTGTCGGTAATAATTTTTACCGATGATACCTTGCCATAATTTTCAAAAATTTCTTGCAGCTCAGATTCTTTAACCTGAAAATTGAGATTGCCAACATAAATATTCATTGTTACTGATATTAATTAATAATAAAGCTTAATTATAAGCTTTCTTCACTGTAATTCGTTTTCCTTCCCAAGTACCTCCATTTACATTTTTTATTACGTTGATAGCTTGCTTGTTATCCGGCATCTCGATATAGCCGAAGCATCTCAACTTACCATAAGAATTATCTCTGATAACCTGAGCGCGGGTAACTTTACCATATTCACAAAAAGCATCTTTCAATTCCTTGTCGTGAATGTGTTCGCTTAAATTTCCAACGTAGAGTTTCATAGGAGTTATTTATTTTAGGTTGATATCCTATTCATTATTGCAGTAACTAATTACTGCCTGTCAGAACTCCCTGAGCCAATAAAGTATGGTGAGTACTAATCTGGCTGGTGGGGATTTGAACCATAATAAGAATATTATTTTTGTTAGGTATGTTTTCCGAATCTTGCCTTCTCTGATGAGTATCACAAGCTACTAATTCTTCCCTGTAGAAGAAGGAATTAGGTTTATTTGTTTTTAAATTAATATTTTTAAGGCTGATGCCGGAAGAAAACTTTTCCTTCTTGCCGTATGTATAGTTATACATTTTGGCAACGGTATGAGGTATGCCTGCTCTCTTCATTGTGAAGACTTTACCCGGATTTAAAAGGTGCATAATAAAGAAATAGATAAGCTTTGATAGTGCAAATTCTTAAATCCGGATTTTGCGGGGTAAAGGTAAACACAATATTGAAAAATTGAATCAAAAAGCAGATTTTTATTCGTTATTCTGCCCTTGGTTATGTCATATAATATAGTATTGGCAGGCAATAGATGAGTTATTAACAATTTTGTTAAAGACTGGTTTCAAAAATTATCCGGTAGTAAAAATTATAAAGATCATATTATACGGTTATTTTTAACATAATGAATATTTCTGTCTTCTAAGTACTTTATGATGTAGTTAAAGCATGGTTCATATTTTCCCACCAGCTCAAGGGGAAAAACGCCTTTTTTATTGAACAAGCCTTCGATATACATATTAGCTGCTGCAGTTGCTGTATATCCTGTTGTACGTGCCATAGATGAAGTATTCGTTTCCTTGGAATATTCATCATAAAGGTTATAAATTATCTCCTCAGTCTGTCCCATTTCGTTTTTACCCTTTATAGTTATTCTCATCACAGTAAACTCTTCTTCAGTATCGCCTAGTTTCCAGTCATCAAAAAGAATTTTACTGGTGAATTCAAGGGGTGAGACTTTTATACCACCTACATTCACTTTTACCTTACTGAAAAATCCACTTTCTTTTAATATTCTTATATTTTCTACATGACCAGGGTATCTTAAAGTCTTCTCTATCATATTGGGGATATGAGACATTGTATGAATGATAGTTCGTAAGCCATCTGAATTAAACGATTCCAACGTGCCCACTTTATCAAATTCCACATATTCACAATCGGTAAGCGCTTCCTTGATGATCAGGTTTCCATCCCTTACATAGCGCGCAGGACGTATGTATTCTTCAATAACATCAATGGGTGAGAATGGAGCTTTGTAATAAAATGGCCATTTCTTCATTTTAGGCAATCCTCCTACCAGGCATTCGAAATCGGTAAGTTTCATTCTTTCATTGTAGTAACCCAGTATCAGATTATCCATTCCAGGTGCAACGCCGCAATCTACAACTACTGTTACGTTTTTTTCATTTGCTAATGCATCCAGGCGCAGTGGATCTTCGGAAAAAAAAGAAATATCAATAACATTCATTTCAGCTTCTATGATCGATCGTAGCGTGTTAAAACCTAAAAATCCCGGAACTGCGCAAATCACCAGATCGTGCTGTTTTACTGATTGTTGTAATTCTTTTTTATTACTCACATCTAACTGTTGTGTAATTAAAGCACTACACTTCTGCTTTGCCTTGTTTAAAGTTATTTGGTTGATATCGGTAAGGGTCACGGTATGATTTTTAATCATATCGATTGCTATAGCACTTCCAACCATGCCGGCTCCCAAAACAATTACCTTACTCATACTTTAAGATTTTAGAAAGAAAGATCAAAAGATAGACAGATATCGACAAATTATCAAATTCAATATTGAATAAGCCAAAGCATAATGGTACACAATAACCTCATTTTTTTGATTTTACAAGGATAAAATTTACACTTTTCTTGATGCTTACAAATAGATTATGTCAATTTGTAGTTATGATAGAAATCATAGTAAAATAGCGCAACCTTAAGTATTATAGTTAATTAGTCAGAGCAGCCTATTATCTAATATTAAAACCAATCCGTTA
This sequence comes from uncultured Bacteroidales bacterium, assembly GCA_964392505.1. Classification (GTDB taxonomy): domain Bacteria; phylum Bacteroidota; class Bacteroidia; order Bacteroidales; family UBA10428; genus UBA10428. The sequence continues at coordinate 81 of CAYMQP010000330.1, read as the reverse complement.
TGACCGGTACAGCTGGCAATAGAGGTGATTCAGTTCGGTCAGACTGCTATGTATCTGTCACATTAACCCGTGGAACAGGAG
>CAYMQP010000329.1:0-4463 GCA_964392505.1 uncultured Bacteroidales bacterium | reverse complement strand
ATCCGATTGTTTAAAGCCCTGCATGACAGGATCAGCAATATAAACAGAAAAAAACTTGCAATAATTTTTTTTTTCATCTTCAGCATTCCCATTGATGGCAAGATAACTATTTATCGGATTAAATTAACTAAATCTTTTTCTGTAATAATAGTAATTACTATCCATGTTTATGTGTAATAATCTTTCACTTCTGAATGTTACTGTATGAAATTCGATTGGAATATATAAATTTGTGAGGCCTTTAAAAATAACCATAGAAAGGCGCAAATAACCGAAACCTTAGAATATTTGGAGAGAATAAACTATATAGTGTCGATAAATTTTTCCAGATTGCATCTAGCAAATAATGATTTTAATAGTATTGTTTGTGTGTTAGCTGATCGGTACGCAACCATAAAATTTGATAAGTATAGAGTATGAAAAAACTCGATTTTGATAACTTGTTTCTGATTTGCGGACCCTGTGTCATCGAAGAAGATTGGGTGATGCTCGAAACTGCCGAAAAGCTTAAAGAAATTTCACAAAAGCTCAGTTTACAGGTTATTTACAAATCCTCCTTTATGAAAGACAACCGAAGTTCGGTTGCATTTTACACAGGTCCGGGTATTGACAATGGACTAAATACTTTGCAAAAGATTAGGAGCGAGTTTGATATGCCGGTACTTTCCGATATTCATTATCCGGAACAAATAGTCCAGGCTGCCGAGGTGCTGGATATCATCCAGATTCCTGCCTATTTATGTATGCAGACTCATTTGATTGTTGAAGCGGCAAAAACAGGAAAAATAATCAACATAAAGCACGGACAGTTTATTGCTCCCGAAAATATGGATAAACCTGTGAAAAAAATTGAATCGACCGGAAATCATAACATTTTAATTACCGAGAGAGGGTATACTTTTGGTTATAACGATTTGATAGTCGACCCGAGAAGTTTCCATGAATTGCAAAAACTTGGATATCCGGTTGTTTTCGATATTACGCATTGTGTGAGAAGATACGGGATTCCAAGTGCCGATCCGGCCGGAGGTATGAGAGAATATCTGCCGGTAATTTCACGAGCAGGTGTAGCCGCTGGTATCGACGGAATTTTTATTGAAGCGCATCCAGATCCCAAGGTAGCTAAATGCGATGCAGCCAGCCAGCTTAAATTGAGTGATCTTGAAGAATTTATAAAGCCCCTGCTTGAAATTCACAACATCGAAAAAAAATACAGAAAAAGTTAAATTATATATCAATGGAATTATATCTCGATTCAATCAAATTTGATGAAGTTGAAGAGGCGAATAAGCTAGGATTTATTGCCGGTTTGACTACAACGCCTACTTTTCTTTACCGTGAAGGCATTACCGATTTCGACGCTGCAATCCTGAAACTTTCGAAAATGGTAAAACTATTACATGTTGAAGCTTTAGGCGATACTGCAGACGAAATTGTAAAGGAAGCGAAACGGCTTCTTTCTCTGGGCCTGGATAAAAATAAGACAGCTTTTAAAATTCCCGTTTCGGTAGAAGGGGTGAAAGCCTGTAAAATACTTACCGAACAAGGATTACAGGTGAATCTTCACCTGATTTACACATTACAGCAGGCTTATATGGCATTTAGTGCCGGAGCAACATATGTATGTATTTTAGTAGGTCGTATGCAGGATCAGGGACACGATGCTTTGCTTTTAGTCGAACAATGTATGAAGGCAATTGAACGCTATAACTACATGACTAAGATTATGTTCTCATCGGTACGTCATGTTGAACATGTACGGAATGCTTTTAATCTGGGAGTTCATATTTGCACCATACCCTGGAAGGTTATGAAGCAACTGCCTCTTAATCATTTCACCGACATCGGAATTAAACAATTTGTCGATCATACACAGTTACTCACAATAAAAGCCGGCGATATTGCGCGAACCCAGCATATTAAACTCAATTACCATGCAACCATACTGGAAGCATTGGAACTTATGACCAAATCGAAACTGGGTTCAATTATTATACTCGACGACAAAGACAATATTTACCGGATATTTACCGACGGTGATTTACGGCGAAGTATCGAATTCGGACTGAAAGATGTTATTCATACCAAACTTTCCGAATTGGAACCTAATTCTCCAATTACAATAAATTCTGATGCTTCATTAATGGATATCACCAAAATATTCAAGGAAAAAAAGGTTGATAATATTATCGTTCTCGATAATGATCAGCCGATGGGTATTGTCGACGTTCAGGATGTTATAAAATGGATATAGAGAAAACATTTGCCGGAATAGGAGGATTATTTCTCAGGCCAGCTTTTCAGATAAAATCGAATTTAACACTAATAAAAACTTTTATATTCGACTGGGATGGAGTATTCAACACGGGTGCAAAAACCGGCGAGTCCGGTAGTCCTTATTCCGAAATCGATTCTATGGGTATTAACCTGTTAAGGTTTAGTCGTTGGCTTTCAAATAAAAAAATTCTCGAGGTATTTATTATTACGGGTGAAAATAATCCATCGGCTATTAAACTTGCACAGCGGGAATGCTATAATGGCATATTTCTGAATTTTAAAGATAAACGACGTGCTCTTTCGATTATTGATGAAAAATATCATGTGCAAAAAGAGAATATTGCAGTGGTATTTGATGATATTCTTGATGTCGGGATTGCTGAATTATGCCGGTTGGCATTCTTCGTTGGCAGGAAATCAACACCAATGCTTGAAAATTATATAAAAGAAAAAGGCATTTGCGATTATATCACAGGATCCGGAGGAGGCAATTATGCTGTTCGTGAGGTATGCGAACTCATCATGGGAATGGAGGGGAGCTATGAAAAAACACTCCGGCAACGTATCGATTTTACACCCGAGTATCAGGAATATCTGCAGGACAGAAGCTTGCTTCAGCCTGAGTTGTTTGATGGAAGAACTCAGAAATGACCATTTTTAGAATTTTGAGGTAATAAATTTCTTCAATAGCAGGAAATCTGCATTAAAGCGTCGGATACCTTCCGCGAGTTTTTCGGTTGCCATGGCGTCTTCATTCAACAGCCACCGGAAAGTCAACTCATCGATATCAATCTTTTCTTCACCTGATTTTTGAGCATTTTTGACAGTCAGCTTGGGTGTAATATTTTCCTTACTATTTTCAAGCTCGCTGAGCAGACCGGGTGAAATGGTGAGGAGGTCGCAACCAGCCAGTTCAATAATTTCGCCAGCATTCCGAAAGCTTGCTCCCATAACTTCGGTTTTATAACCGAATTTTTTATAGTAATTATATATTTCGGTTACTGACTTAACACCCGGATCGTCCTGTGGAGGAATATGATCAACACCACGATCTTTTTTATGCCAGTCGAAGATACGGCCAACAAAGGGTGATATAAGGGTTACCCCGGCTTCGGCACAGGTTATTGCCTGTACTTTACTGAATAGCAGTGTAAGATTGGTATGAATGCCTTCTTTTTCTAATATTTCGGCAGCACGAATACCTTCCCATGTAGAGGCTACTTTAATGAGAATTCTCTTTTTGTCAATACCATGTTTTTCATATAGGCTAATCAAGCTTGTGGCTTTCTCAACAGTTTTATTTGTATCGAACGATAAACATGCATCAGCTTCGGTAGAAACTCTTCCCGGTACTATTTTTAGAATCTCGATACCAAAATTTACTGCCAGCTTATCGAGACAAATTGATAGCTGATCTTCCCTAGTTAAAGTTTTTTTCTTGGCATAATCAACAGCATCATCAATAAGATGCTGGTACTTGGAATCCTGAGTTGCCTTATAAATTAGCGATGGATTGGTAGTGGCATCGATGGGTTTGTATTCGATAACGGATTTAAAATCACCTGTGTCGGCAACTATTTTAGTGTATTGTTTAAGCTGTTCGAGTGAATTCATATCAAGAAATCATTTTAATGAAATATACATCTTTTATTATAACTAATTTACCGTGTGTTTACGAAATACATTACTAAATATCTCAAACAATATTTGATGTGTACTATGAAATGTATTAATCCTGATTACGGGTTTTATAGTGACTAAGAAACAGAAAAATCCAACCTAAAACAACAAATATCATGATATGTAAGGGAGTTCCTGCTTTATTTTCTTCCAATGCTTTAAAAAATGGTTGAGAAAGACCACCGCAGGTGAACCAGGCTGCAATCAGAAAAAAAGTATAGCCGGTAAGTTGAAGATCGGCTGCTGCCGCCGATTTATCTTTCAGGTTAACACGTTTTTGAGCCCAATACCAGGTAATTCCGAAAAAACAAAGCAGGATCAGCAAGCCACCTAGGCCAAACAGCAATGGAATATGTCCGATAAAACCGCTAAAAATAGCCAGAATCAGTACAACGGTAATACCTATAATATAACGCAGGATGAACGAGTTTTTTGATCCGGCATATATAAGCAATCCGGTTCCTCCTAAAATTGCTGCTATAGGAACGCCAAGCACTCCCCAGACA
>CAYMQP010000328.1:0-4467 GCA_964392505.1 uncultured Bacteroidales bacterium | reverse complement strand
GTGTATCAGTCCACAACAAACTTCCATCCATATTTAATCCGTATAGAACATTTCCGCTTTCAAAACAGATTATATTTTCATATAGGGCCGCTGTTGTCCTTATTTCGTTGCCAGCAGTATAGTGCCACAATTCAGTTCCATCTATTGCATTAATTGCATAAAAATTACCATTGAGACTACCAATAAAAAGCGAGTCGTTTCGGATAACAGGTGTCGCGATGACTCTATCACCGGTTTCAAAGATCCATTTAACAACATCGGCAGCAGATATGCTTAAAGCTATCTGGAAGAGAAGAAGTAAAACAGCGTAAATAGTGTAATTCTTTTTCATGATAATTGATTTTTTTGGTTGTGTTTTTAATATTCGAAAATAAAGTATTCGATTGCATTAAACGACAGTTTAAATGCGCAATGCATTTTTATATACCATTTTATTTTGTATAACCATGAATAAAATATTGCGATTTTCAAGTTCTATAGAATCGGTTAGGGTAACTGCGGAGCTTGAAGTTTTCTGTATTCAGTGGGAGTCATTCCGTTATGTTTTTTAAAAGCAGTATTGAACGATGATTTATTTTTAAAACCTGCTTCAAACAGTACCTCGAGAATTGTTTTAAATTTTGGTGATTTTTCAAGAAGCATACGGGCTGACTCTTTTACTCTATAGCTGTTTATAAAATCGTAAAAGTTTTGGTTCAAACATTCATTCATTACTGTTGTTAACGATCGGGGTGGAATAGAAACCATTTTCGATAGTTCTTCCAGCGTAAGATCAGGATTAAGATAGGGTCGTTCTTTTTCCATATGATAAAGTAGCTTCTGCAGGTAGGTTTCTTTTGATATATCAGACAAGGATTGCTTTTTTAGTTTTAAATAGTCTCGATAGCCTAAAAATAAAAAGGGTTGCTTAAGTGCTTTATAAATCATAATGTTAATAAAGAACAATAATGATAATCTTGATGTAAACAGTGCTGCTGAACCCAGTATTTCATGATTACCGGCCAGATGATAACATATATCGCAGAACCACTTCAGTAAAAATCCATACAGTACAAAATTCATCCATGACAGATTAATAGAATCAATCGCGGAAAAAGAACCTTTAAGTGCTTTCTGATACTCTCTTATGCGAAATAGGGCTGCCATGGTATATAGAAACGTATAGATATACAAGAAATCATAGAACGTATTCCAGAATGCCATGGTAAATAATCCACCTTTTTGCATGATAGCTCTTTTTGCCTCGGCATTATAAACATGAAAGTTTATAGTAAGAATAAAAAAATGAATCAGAAAGGGCAATACATGGATCATATCGGAATAGTTGAGTTTGATTTTTTTTTGGGTTAAAGATCTTATATACAGATATAATGTTGGACCCCAGAGAATAGTAAAAGACGTTCCGAAATAAAATGCATGGGGAAAGAAATTAAATGTGTAATCGTATAATCGAAAACTCAAAAAATTGGTAATGCATATTGCCTTTGCCAGTAAAAATAAACCGAGGATTTTATTTGATAATCCTCTCTCTGTTTTCTGAAAAATAAGAAAGGGAATTAGTGTTAATAGCTGAAAGAATAAAACAATGAGTATTATATCCAAATAGCCCACCTTCATAATCTATAATATATTTCTTTAAATATTAGATGTTTTAATTCCTTTATACACGTATTCCATTGAATTTTTTCTGATAACAGGTTTGCAATAATAAACTATGAAATCGTATATAAGCAACTTAATTACAAAGGAGATTTTAACCTTGCGAAGTGCGATCGCAAAGTATTTGCGAATCTGAAACCTGATTATAAGCCGATCGAATTTCTTACCCAATAGTATAGTATGCTATTGGTCGAATGTCGATTCCTATAGTCATTATTTAAAGAAAGCGTTATATTTATAAGCTGAGTAATTATAAATAAACCTTAAAAGCAAGAACTGTATGAGCGAAAGATATTCGATTAGTCCCAACGGAGAAAAATTTCCGTTACCAAAAACTGAAGATTATAAAAAGGAATTTGAAACTCTTAAAAAACGTATCGACCAGGAACGTGCTAAAAATCGTGAAATTGTTGTTGTTATGGGTGTTGGATTTGTTGGTGCCGTTATGGCTGCTATTGTTGCCGATACAGTTGATAAAAATGGTCAACCTTCGAAATTTGTAATCGGAATGCAGCGTCCCAGTGAACGCAGTTTCTGGAAAATTCCTTTACTCAATCGTGGTGTTTCGCCTGTGAAAGCCGAAGATCCCGAAGTGGATCCCATGATTTCCCGCTGTGTTAAAGATAAAAAAACCCTGATAGCCACTTATACATACGATGTGCTTAAACTTGCCGATATGGTTGTAGTAGATGTGCAGTGCGATTATCTTAAAGCCGATCTGGGAAATGTTCGTACAGGGCAAACCGATATGGCAGCCCTAGAAGCTTCCATTGGGATAATTGCAGAGCATATTCCACCCAATGCACTTGTTCTGATCGAAACCACCGTTGCTCCGGGAACTACCGAACAGGTGGCCTATCCGATCATGAAAAAAGCATTTAAGAAACGTGGTATTGATTCCGATCCTTTATTGGCTCACAGTTACGAAAGGGTTATGCCCGGCCGTGAATATGTTGCCAGCATACGTGATTTTTGGCGTGTATGCAGCGGAATTAATGAAGAGGCAAAAAGGAGAGTGGTAAAATTCCTGAATGAAGTGCTGAATACCGATAAATTTTCTTTAACCGTAATGGATCGACCTATTGAATCGGAAACGGCTAAGATTGTCGAAAACAGCTACCGTGCTACTATTCTTGCTTTCCTCGATGAATGGAGCCTGTATGCCGAGCGTAACGGAGTGGATCTGGTTAAAGTAATAAAGGCTATTAAAGTTCGACCAACACATAGCAACATTATTTTTCCCGGCCCGGGAATAGGGGGTTACTGTCTGCCAAAGGACGGAGGACTTGGTGTTTGGGCTTATAAGCATATTCTTGGCTTTGAAGATGATATTTTTAAGATTACCCCCATGGCTATCGATATTAACGATACCCGTGGTTTGCATGTAGGTCAGCTCACCCGCGATGCATTAAGGAATATGGGGCAACCCATAGCTGCTGCAGATGTGTTGGTATTGGGAGCAGCCTATCGTGAGGACGTAGGCGATACGCGATACAGCGGATCGGAAATTGTGATACGGAAGTTAGCAGAAATGGGCGCAGAAATAAGAGTGCACGATCCCTACGTAGAGCACTGGTGGGAATTTGAGCAACAGGATACTTATCCGGGAGTAGGACAGAGCAAAGCCCGGTTCTTTCGTAACCAGGAAAAACTAATGGAAATCCGTATTGAGCAGAATCTTGATAAAGCCCTGAAGGGCTCCGAAGCCGTTATATTTGCAGTACGTCATGAGGCCTATCTTGACTTGGATCCTGACAGGATAGTAAAAACTATAGGTCAGCCCGCTGCCATTATCGATTGTTTTGGTATTTTAAGCGATGATAAAATACGGCGCTATTTCCAGCTTGGCTGTGAAGTGAAAGGCCTTGGACGTGGACATATACAGCGTATCAAGGACGAAGTACGAAAGGGTTAGTTGATTTGATTTAAGTAAATTTCAGAATTACTATTTTCAATAGTCTGCCAAGATGTTAATTACATGTCACTTGTATTTTTTTTATTACCGTTAGTAAAGAAACAAATGGTCTGAGAATCTGTTACTAATATGCTGGTTTATTTATTAAGCATAGCTTAATTTAGCTAGTGATTCACGCTCTAGCAATAATTCTTATAACTATGAAAAAATTTGAAATACCAGGCTACATGTTAGCTCTGATCATGCTTTTTATTGTAGTTAATTCATCATCCTCACAAGACTGGCAATTAGTTTGGTCCGATGAATTTGAAGGAAGCAGTGTGAACGTCGATAACTGGAATTTTGAATTAGGAACATCCAACGATAATATACAATATTACACCGACAGGTCAGATAATTGCCAAATCGTCGATGGCAAACTGTGTATTATTGTTAAACGCGAAAACTATTTGGGCATGGAGTATACGTCGAGCCTTATTAATACTGTAAATAAGGTGAATTGGCGCTATGGAAAAATTGAAGCAAGGATAAAAGTAGCCACTACGCCGGGTCTTGTTAATGCCTTTTGGATGATGCCCATTGATGCAATATATGGTTTTTGGCCAAATAGTGGTGAAATAGATATTATGGAGCACCCGACTCATGAACCTCAAAATATATATGGCACAATTCACACGGGAGATTACAACTGGTTCGATGGAGAAGGTGGACCTCCCAAGGGTGGAGTAATAGCTGTCCCCGACTTGGAAACTAATTACCATGTATATGCTATTGAGTGGACACCCGACTCAATTCATCATCTTTTAGATGATCAGCGCTATCATTCATTCGGTAATGATTACATCGACAGCGATACATGGCCTTTCGATCAGGCTTTCTATATTATATTGAAC
>CAYMQP010000327.1:0-4475 GCA_964392505.1 uncultured Bacteroidales bacterium | reverse complement strand
GTATGGGGGAGGCAGGTAGTTATTGCCGATACCAGTTCAGCGTTTAACGAAAAGCCTTTAATTACTAACGTTTTCTCAAGTTCAAATATAATATACCAGGGAGATATAATTACTCTTTCAGCCAGTGTCTTTAGTGAGGATGGTATCTCAAATGTGATATGCAATCTGAAAACAACAGGCAATTATTATTTAGATACCCTGGAATTACAATTTGACAATGAAGACAATTATGAAAACACATGGGTGGCATTACCAGATTTAGATCAATCAACAAATATTTTAGTTGATATTATAGCGGTTGATAATGATGGGGATACAACACAAATAAATAATGCTACAAGTTTTCAGCTATACAAACCTTTAATATTAATCAATGAACCTTATTATAATGATAGTTATAAGGTTTTTGATGATTCTAATATTGCCGAAATAAGATTAACAATTGAGCAGGACAGTCTGGATAAAATATATGCTCCCGGTAACGAAGGAAATAATAATTATATACCGGCCAATTTTTCGTTTACGAATGATAAGATACCCCCTACAACTATTCCTGAAGTAGGAGTTCGACTTAGAGGAGCTATTCCGCGTTATTGTAAAAAAAGGGACTTTAAAATCAGCTTTAACGAATTTGTACCCGGCAGAAATTTTTACGGACTCAGAAAATTGAATCTTCGTGGATTAAATAGAGACCCCAGCATTATTCGGGAAAAAATATGTCTTGATATATTACATAACATGAATGTAGTTTCGACTCGCGCCAGTTATGTAAACCTCTATGTAAATGACGAATTTTACGGATTATATCTGAATGTTGAGGAAGTCAACAAGAATTTTTTAAATGCCCATTTTGGTAACGATAACGGTAATTTATATAAATGCGCTCGTGAAGCAAATTTGGCAATCAGGCCCGATGGTAATTATAAATTTACTTTTGGACCGCCACCCTACGCTCCACATCAAATCGATAGAGCATACGAACTATCTACCAATGAAGATGAAGATGATTATTCTGATCTCATATATTTAATTGAAGTAATAAACAATACACCGGATAATAACTTTGCCGATGAACTGGAAAAAACATTTAATATCCATCCTTTGTTGAAGGCGCAGGCGTTAAGTGTTATGTCAGGTGACTGGGACGGATTTTGGTGCAATCAAAATAATTATTTTCTTTATCATAATGCATGGACTAATAAATTCGAATTCATTCCCCGTGATCTGGATCTTACTCTTGGTGTTGATTGGGGTGGAGGTGAACATGCTATATCCGACATATATTATTATGGACCGAGAAATAATGACCGACCACTTATTAACAGAGCATTTAATGTGTCAGAATATATTGGCGAATACTCGATGTTTGTGAAGCAATTAATTGATACCTATTATTCAACTGACACCGTATGGTCAAAAATCGATATAATAAAAGAGATGATTCAAACAGCTGCCGAAGAGGATAATTATCGCCCCCTCGACTATGGGTGGAGTATTAGCGACTTTAACAATTCATACAACTACGCTCTCGGCACTTTTCATGCAATAGACTATGCTGCACCTTTTGATCTTGTTACTAGGAACGCCTACGGTCTGAAGCCCTTTATTGAGACCAGAGACTCGGCGGCATTAAGCCAGTTGGATATGTCACATATTCCACCCATGATTTCAAATACTTCACATTTTCCTCTTTCTCCGAGTGAGACTGATCAAGTTGCAATAACAACTGTTGTCACGAGCTATACGGATATAATCTCAGTAAAACTACAATATAATGCAGGAAGTGGATTCCAAAGTATTGAAATGTACGACGACGGTATGCATGATGACAGTGAATCTGGCGATCAAATATATGGTACTATTATTCCTTCGTATCCAAATATTAAAAGAGTATTTTATTTTGTGTCTGCTCAGGGAACGGGTGTTAATGACATTTCAGTCAGTCCTGAAAATGCGCCGTATACTTCTTTTTATTATACTGTTGGTTATGAAAAGCCATCATTAGTGATTAATGAATTTATGGCTGATAATGAAAGTACCATTACCGATGAAGCCGGTGAAAATGACGACTGGTTTGAACTTTATAATTATGGTATTGAAACAATTCAACTGGGAGGAATGTACCTTACCGATAATTTGCTTAATCCGACTAAGTGGCAGATACCGGATATACAAATTGCCCCAAGTGAATTCCTTCTATTCTGGGCTGATGAGGATCAGGAGCAGGGAACTATGCATACTAATTTTAAATTGAGCAACAACGGGGAACAAATTGGTCTTTTTGATACAGATGAAAATGCCAATTTGCCAATCGATATCTATATATTTATTTCACAAAACGATGACAAATCCTATGGGCGTTTACCTGATGGTTCCGGTGAATGGAGAATATTAGATAATCCTACTCCTGGAGCATCAAACCAGGCCACTTCAACAATTATTGAACAGGAATTAATAATCACAGATTCTGTTTATCCTATCCTATATCAGAACTATCCCAATCCTTTTAATTCATCTACAGTTATTCATTTTTATATACCAGAGACAAGCAATGTCAATCTGAAAATCTATAACCTTCTTGGCAAAGAAAAAGAGACAATTCTTAACAGCCAATTTGCAGGTGGTGATTATGAAATTAATTATACGCCGGGGGATATGCCGAACGGAATATACTTGTTACAGCTGAAAACTGATAACTATCTTACAATAAGGAAATTTATATTACATAAATAATATCCTTTAACATTAACCGTTTTAAGCATATCAATCTTTATATATCTGCTGTATTTGTATTCCTTCACCGGTTTCAGCTTGTATGAAATACAATCCTCGAGGATAATCTGTGAGAGGAATAATACACGTTTCTGATACATCTCTTGATTCTTTCCAAAGATATTCTCCCAAAACGTTTAAAACGGCCAAATTTACTTGACCTTGAATGTTATTTGAAAATACAATAGTAAGATTATCCTTAACCGGAATTGGAAATACAGTAAACAGCTCTTTTTGATCAGTTGAAATAATTGGCAAATCACTGGGTTCAACAATAGTAATGTTAAGGTGAAATATGGTAAATCCGCCATCCGATGCAACAGCGCCATCCCCATCAACAATCGAGAAAGGAACAAAATCAATATCCAGACCAGCTCCGGTATGCTCATAGCTGACTCTGTTATTATTGATATCAGACATAGTAAAAGTCTCACCATCACTGAGCACAGTTCCGTTTAATTTAAGAACACCTTCTGTGGGATTCATAATGTTTGCATCAGGATCGATAGTAAATGTAATATCTCCCGGAGCACTTTCGGCATCGGTTGCTGCTAAATGAGTATTTGTAACAATTTCTTCGGAAAATAATACAACTTCCAGGATTGAAAGTACTGTAAGAATCGGGGCATCATTTATACTGGTAATGTTTATCGGAAAGAAGAATATTGTACTCTCACCATTTTCAGCAAGGTGACCGTATTCATCTTCGACCTGAAAAACAAAGCCGTCAACAAAATTTTCGGAACCATCGTGCTGATATTCAACATTTCCACTGTTGACATCAACTTGTGTAAAGGTGGAGCCATCGCTAAGAGGAATACTATTAAGCAATAATAATCCGTGCTCCGGATAGTCTGAATTAGCTGAAGGATCCAGGGTATAAGTAATATTATCCGGGTCACTTTCAGGATCGGTAGTAAGTAACATTGTATTATCCAGAGCCAGTGTTTCTTCCTCATCCAGATCTAAACCTTCATTAAGAACTACTGTTGGAATATCATCGGCAGGCGTGACAGTTATTGTGACATAAAATATAGAATCTTCACCCGATCTATATTTTTCCCCATCGCAATCAACCAGCATAAGAGGAATTAAATCGCTATGTGTTTCAGTACCATCGTGTACATATTCTATTATTTCGTTTGTGATATCTGCCATAGTAAAGGTATCACCAGGTAAAACAAGTTCATTGGTATTTAATAATACTCCATTTTCGGGTAATAATCCTCCCTGTAAAGGATCAAAAATAAATAGCAGTTCATCAGGTGCACTTTCTACATCGGTTGCTCTCAATAGGGTATTTCTTATAGTAGCAGTATCGGCCTCATTAACATAAATGGTTTGATTGGTTTGTAACTCGGGTGGATCGTTCAGCCAGTAAAAACCAAAATCATATGCACTACATGCCGTACCTTCAGCTCCTGGTGGTGTTTGAGCATTATCAAAATAGTTCAGGTGGGGAATCCAGGTAGAACCCCCATTATCGGAAACAAACATCTCCATTCGTACCTTAAATACCATAGTGTTTTCGATAATAGTTACCATTCCGCCATAATCATTAGAAAAGCCTATGCTCACAGGATTGGTAAGTGCTATCGGATTATCGAGATGATTAGTAACAGTAATAGTGAACTTTGAGTCCAGAGCCCGGGGGCTTTGACCATCGATAGGTATTTGTGTTTCGCCTGTCCATGCAGCAATAC
>CAYMQP010000326.1:0-4479 GCA_964392505.1 uncultured Bacteroidales bacterium | reverse complement strand
GTTTACATACGAATTTTAAGGTTAAAGCCGAAGGTGAAAGTATTTATCTTTTTAATCCTGTCGGAAGTTTAGTGGATTCGATGAGTGGAGTAGCGCTTCCTTCCGATATTTCATACGGACGAAAACCCGATGGCACATCTCAATTGTTATACTTTGCCGAACCGACTCCAAACGAAACCAATTCAACACATGGAGTTGAGGGAGGCATAGCCGGAAAAGTAAACTTTTCTCATCAGGGGGGTAAATATTTAGGTGGTCTTACACTGAGCTTATCTCCGGAAAATTCGGGAGATACAATATATTACACCACCGATGGCTCAATACCTGATAAGTCTTCTCAGCGTTATACCGGACAATTGATTATTACAAGCCCAACAGTAATTCGAGCAAGGGTTTACAATTCAACATATCTTCCTGGCGAGGTAATAACCAATACCTATATAACCCAACTCGATCATGATTTACCAATAGTATGTCTTTCAACCGATCCGGTTAATTTATGGGATGAGATGACAGGTATATATGCCTTTGGCCCTGATCCGGGCGAATATCCTTATTTTGGTGCCAATTTCTGGCAGGATTGGGAACGACCTGTTCATTTTGAATTGTATGATGTTGAAGGGAATAAACAAATCGATCAGGGGGCTGGAATTAAAGTATTTGGCGGATGGTCGAGAGCTTGCGATCAAAAATCGCTGGCTATATACGCTCGAAGCGTATATGGAAAAGGTTCTTTCGAATATAATTTTTTCAGCGATAAACCTATTGATAAGTTTGAAGCTATAGTATTACGAAATTCCGGTAATGATAATTTGGGACTTCAGTTTCAGGATTGTTTTATGACCGGGTTGACCCGCAAGATGGATATCGACAGGCAGGCATTCCAGCCGGCGGCTATTTATATTAATGGTGAATACTGGGGATTGCTTAATATCAGGGAAAAGGTAAATGAACATTTTATTGCAGAAAATTACAACATTGATCCCGATAATTTAAACCTGCTTGAACAATTGAATACAATCATACATGGAGGTAACAGCGATTATAATGAGATCCTCAATTTCCTGAATACAAATACATCCCTTTCGAATAATGAAAAATATGAATGGATAGACGAACAAATTGATATAAATAATTTCATTAAATACCAATTAACGGAGATTTATATAAACAACCAGGACTGGCCAGGCAATAATATTAAATTCTGGAACACAATAAATCCCGACAGCAAGTGGCGATGGATTCTGTTTGATACCGATTTTGGTTATGGAATCTGGAACTTAAACGATTATCAGATAAACACCCTAGAGTTTGCCCTGGAACCAAGTGGACCCGCCTGGCCAAACCCTCCATGGTCGACCCTTATGTTACGCCGGCTGGTTACGAATCTTGATTTTCGGCATAGCTTTATTAACCAGTATTGCGACAGACTAAATGTCGATTTTCATCCCAATCGAGTAATCGCTGATCTGGATTCTCTCAGGTTTCTGTACGATTCGGAGATTCAAAAGCATATTAACCGTTGGTGGGGAAGTTATGGAGAGTGGCTGGCACGAATTGAAGATCGTAAGACATTTGGTGAACGCCGGCCTGATTATGCGCGGTACCATATGCAACAGGAATTCTCACTTGGTAATGAATTGGAAATAAACATCGATGTTTCGGACGAAAATGCAGGAAAGGTCAAAATCAATACTGTTATTCCTAAGTCGTATCCTTTTTCGGGCATATATTTTGAAGATATACCGATTCGGCTAACAGCGATTCCCAAGCCAGGCTATAAATTTATACAATGGGAGGGTACCAATTCATCGAGTGATATCAGTATATATTACAATATGAGCGATGAAGGCAGTTTTAATGCCATATTTGAAGAAGCAACTGCAGAAGATATTTCTATAGTTATTAATGAAATAAACTATGCCTCTGCCGAAAATTGGGATACTAAAGACTGGATTGAACTTTTTAATAACGGACAAGCTTCAGTCGATCTTAAAGACTGGTTGCTGAGCGACTCGGGTCCCGATACCGGATTTTACTTCCAGGAAGGTATTATAATTCCACCTGAGAATTATATCGTAATTTGCCGCAATCTGGATGATTTCCGTTCTTTCAATTCAACTGTGAATAATGCAGTCGGAAACTTTCCATTTGGTTTGAGCAGCAATGGCGACATGATCCGGCTATATGACAATGAACTTAACCTGATAGACGCTGTTGATTATTATCCGTACGCCCCATGGCCCGAAAATGCAGTGTATACCGGTTCATCGATAGAATTGATTCGTCCCGACCTGGATAATACACGTGGCGAAAACTGGCAAACCAGTATAATGGGAGGAACCCCGGGAGTAAGCAATACAGGTTTTTCAGATATTGATGTTCCTGTTTCCGAACCGGTTACCTTGAATTTTGAATGCTTTCCAAATCCTTTCCACGATTATACTACTATTCAATTTACTGTTATCAAAGAGGATCATTACAGGCTTGAGGTTTTCGATGTTAACGGGAAATTATTGGAAGTACTGACTGATGAGTTTCTTATTCCCGGAACTTACTATATCGACTGGTTCGGAAAAAGCAGCACTAAAAATGAATTTAGAGGGGGCATATTTACAGTGCGTCTGTCGACAGGCAGTACTGTTGAAACATGTAAATTAATTAAGATAAAATAATACATAATGAAAACAAGAATCGTTTTAGGTCTTTTTTTAGTTGTCTTTGTTATAACATCCTGCGAAAAGGGACCTGGAGAGGGCGGCACTTCAACAATAAGAGGTAAGGTTATTGTAAGGGAATACAATAGCGATTTCACAATAATGCGTGACGAATATCCCGGAGCCAAGGAGGATGTATATATAATATATGGCGACGATTATGTTTATGGTGATAAGTTTGAAACAAATTACGATGGCAATTATGAATTTAACTATTTATTAGAAGGTAATTATACCGTATTTGCGTATTCGAAAGATTCGACTAATCGGATGACAGATGAAAAAATTGCCGTTATGCATGAAGTGGAAATCACGAGTAAAAATCAAATAGTTGAGGTACCTGATATAATCATCTTAAAATAATAGAATTTATGCTCAGGAAATACGGCATAATATTTCTTTTGATCATTTTGTTTTCACAATATGCGAAAACACAACGTGAAGATTTTCGAACCTGGATCAGTTTTGAACTGGAAGGGGAGCTTTTCAATTTAATCGACTTTTCACTTACCCCCGAATTTCGATTGTGGGATAATAGCAGAAGATTTGAAGGTATACTAGGAGAAGTCGATATATCGGTTCCTCTAACGAAATTTTTCAGACTAGGTACCGACTATCGCTACCAAATCGATCGCAATCGACAAAATCAATACCATAACATAAATCGTTTTGGGGCATACGCTGAACTTGATCATAAAATCAGAGGTTTCAGATTGGAATACAGGGCTCGTTATTATCAGGAATATACAGATATTCGAACCAGTGAATTAGGATTGATTCCCCAATCGATGCATCGCCATAAGTTTACTTTAAAATACCGGCAAAAGGGATGGGATATTACACCTGGTATCGCTGCCGAATGGTTCTTTATGATTACACCGGGTTGGATCGATTATCAGGAGAAATTTCGGGTTACGGCAGGAATACGTTACAGACTCACAAAAGACATAAATCTTGGACTCAAATATAAATATCAGAAGGAATTTTTTGAAAATAATCCGCTTACATCTCATATTTTGAGTTTAGGAATGGAATACGAACTCTGATAACGATTCATAATAATTACACATACATCCAACATTTCTAAAGTAGTTCGCACTATACAATAATATATAACACCAGGCAACTTCTCCAATGTTAAAATTACCATTTCTGTTACTTACAAGGCTCTGCTATACCTGTATTTAACCGTTACGAATGCTGAGCACTTTCTTTTTTATTTTTGAAAATTACCTGAAGATCCTGTCGGTACAGGTCATAGTGTTTTTCACATTCTTTCATAAGTTCTTTAACAGCTTCTTCAGCAGTAATTAATCCTCGATTAACTTTTCGTCGGAGAACACTGATTTTAATTTTTAATAAACGACTGGTTAAATTCGGTTCAATTGAGCCTGTAACAAGTTCATACCATTCCTTTCTTTCGACAGGGGGTATCATAATTGTTTAAGGATTTGGTCATATATAAGTTAAGAAAAAAAATGAACACAAGTAGATAATTTTAGGTTTTTTCTTTATGTCTCCTGTTTTGTACCGAACACGAATACTCATAGAAGGTATATCTGATTATCAATGTTTTATAGTTTAAAAAATTGAATTTTGGATCATGCAATGCTATTTTTAAGATGTATTTTAAAAAAGAAAAGAGAAACAATTCAAATAAAGGTTACTTTTAGTTTTAAATAAAATTTTATAAACGCCACAACGTGGCAGTTTAATATACCCCAATGGCAACGCCTAGGGATATGGAATAAATGTAATATAA
>CAYMQP010000325.1:0-4485 GCA_964392505.1 uncultured Bacteroidales bacterium | reverse complement strand
GAACAGACTTATCGCCAAAGTCGAATCCTTCAATTGTTTGTAATTCTGTTTTAAAAACAGTACTTAGATTGATCGATTCAGCTTTAGCTGTATAAGTAGCTTCAGCATCAGTAATGTATCTGTCGGTAGTAATTGTATTTGAAATATAAAGATACGATGAGTCTAAAGCATAACCTTTATACATGTATGCAATTTCAACCGCGCCATCGGGTAATTTGAATTTAGTATAATTTCCTTGAGGTGCATTTGGAAAATTAAATCCATATTGTGAGAAGGCTTTCTCATTAAGTAATAGCTGTTTTTCCTCATTTGAAATTTCGATTTTTGAACAGGAAAATATGAGAAATATTGGTATTATGATAAGTGTTTTATTTTGCATGTTTACTATTGTTGTCCTATTTAGTATTGATAAAATACAGGTGAAATGTAAGGTAAATGATTTACTATACCAATCGAAATAGGCAGTAATCTTTTAACAAGTATACTTATCTCATAGAAGAAAACTAAAATTGGGAATAAGATTTAAATTCCAGTTGTATAATCCGGATTGTCGATAATTAATACGTTTATCACTATTCATTACTTGTTTTTCGAAGAAAATATAAATATACTACTATTAAGTATAGAAGATTATAAAAGATACCTACTCCGGCATGTAAATAAAATTCAGGAGGATTATTATAACTCATAAAACTTATAAATACCCAAAAAAATGGGAATACACCTAAGAGATATTTCAGCGGGTTTAAAATGAATATTCCGGTAATTGGTGCCATGATAAACATATTCAGCAGTTTAAAGTAAGTAGCTCCTTCGATTTTATTACTCGATAAACTTACTACAAGTAGTGTATTTGCCGGGCCTGAAAGAGAACATAAGCAAGATAAAATAATGATCTGGTTGAAGTTTAAAGTAACCAAATTTGCTCCGAAAATCAGAATATTAGACAAAATAAAACTTGTCAGAAACATATTTAAAACCCGTATCAACATGAGTTTAGGAAATGTGAATGGCATTACCCGAAAAACGTGGAATAAATGTTGGTCTTTTTCGTCGAGCATAACAAAAGCAAGAAGGTAACTCGCGAGGGCTGATACAGTTAGGCAGAAAGCACCCAGTATGGCAGGTCGGTATTCGATTACTTTGGGAAAGAAAGGTTCATAAAGGGGAGGTAAAAATCTAAGAACTCCAATTATGGCAATAGGAGCTATGAATATGGCAATCAACGATGGGTCACGAAAGATATTCTTTAAGTCAGTTTTTATTAAGTATATTGTTCTCATTGATATATCTTTTTTTCAAATTCTTTTTTAGCAAAAAAATAACTCAGAACAGTCCATAAACCCAGATAGGCTATATCAAAAATATCAGACCAGTGTAATTCCATTCTAAGCGAATTGGCAAGAAGATTAAGGGTAGATTGGGTTGGTATTATTGACAGAATTTTCCAGTCGGTTAATCCAAAAAAATTTATTAGTGGAATGCTGGTTGGAGCCATAAAAAGTGGGATTATAATCATGTATTGATTAAAAGTATTTACCCGTATAACTCCAGCAATGCCGAGAAAAGTAAATATCAATGAACTAAGTATCACCGATAAATAAAATAGAATTGGTTGAAATTCAAGTCCCTGAGTGGCAACAGTAATAGCGGTGCTGCATATTAATGCTGGGATAAGCAGCGCAATTGCTTTTGACCATAAATAATCCTGAGTTGTCATAGGTGTTACTATTTGAGCATCGAGTGTATTATCACCTTTTTCGAACAGGATCATAACGCCTATAAAAATGAATCCAATACCCGTGGGATCCATAAATATGAAAAAGGTCGTTATCATATCATTTTGTAAAAAGGGAAGCGAAGCAAGTATTGCTATATAAATAACCGCAATAACCATTGCAACAGTTAATATTTGGTATTTCGCCAGTAGAAGAATTTGCCACCTTGTGAACTTGAGTATTCTTGTCATTAGTTTTAATTTAATTTTTTACCTGTCAGCTTAATGAAAATATCATCCAAACCTGCTTCTTTACTGTGCATGGCCAGAATATTTTTCTCTTTAATCAGCTTCAGGAATTCAGTATTCGATCCAAGACCATCAAGTGAAAATTCCTGTGAACTGATTTTGTCTTTTCCATATTCTACCTTAACAACTCGTTTACCATTCAGTAATTTTAAATTCCTTGGAGTATCAGTAACTTTAAGCTGACCATCGGTAATAAAGGATACACGATCGCATAATTCATCGGCATCGTGCATATTATGCGTTGTTAGGAAAATGGTTTTCCCATGCGACTTTTGGTCAAGTATGATATCCTTGATCTGGCGTGCATTTGTCGGATCGAGTCCAGCTGTTGGTTCATCAAGAAAAAGGATTTCGGGTTTGTGCATTATGGCACGTACAAAATTTAACCGCATCTTCATACCCTTGGAAAATTCACCGGCTTTTTTGTTAGCATCCTTCTCCAGGCCAACCATTTCTAATAACTCCATTGGTGGAATTACTTTTTTATCGTAGAAAGCAGCAAAGAAGTTAAGATTTTCAACAGCAGTGAGTTTTGAATAGTGGTTTGGCAATTCGAATCCTACACCAATATGATTATAAAATTCAGCATTCCAGGTATGGAGATTTTTTCCTGCAAGATTTACTTCACCTTTATAGGAACGAAGAAGTTTTGTCAGGATTTTTTGGGTTGTACTTTTGCCGGCTCCACTTGGGCCAAGGAACCCAAAAATTTCACCTTTTTCGATATCAAAACTTATTTTACGTATAGTATTTTCTTTTGCCTTAGGATAGGCATACTCCAAATCTTTGACATATATCATTTCTGTATGTTTTTATTCGATATTCCATTTTCAATCAGCTGCGAAAAGTCCTCAATCAATTTCTCAAATTCTGTTTGATGTAGGGAGTAAATAGGTTTTTCTTTCTTGATATTTTCCAACAGGTCGTCCCCAAAATGTATAGCCAGATAATCATACATTCCAACCTGTACCTGTATTATGTGGTAGGCAATTAAATCAAGTTCAATATCATTGCGGATTTGGTCAGAGAAACGATCGCGGATAATGTTTTTGGTTTTGTCCATAATCTCACGCTTCAATCGGATTTCCATGTCGCCAAGTTCTTCGTTAAATCTTTCTCTGAATACACGATATTGAAAAGCACTTTCGAGCGGGTGTAATCTTTCGAATTCTATTTTATCTTGCCAATTGACGAGCAATAATTTATAAAGATTTGTTCCAGGTTCGTGGAGTCGCTTTTCTAATGTATCGAATCGTTCCTTTGTCGACTGCTCGAGGAGGTAGAAATATAATTCTTTTTTTGAACCGAAATAACGATAAAAACTACCCTTAGCCAGAGATAATTTTTTTATAATGTTTGAAAGAGAAGCTGATTTATAATCGTGTAAAATAAATTCCCTATAGGCTGCATCGATTATTTTGCGCTGCCTCTCAGGAGGTAAATTATGAAATGTGTTTTTTGGCATATTGTAAGCGACTACCCAGTCGCTAAGTTAAAGAAATTTTCATAATCTGTATAAATGATGCAACTTTTTAACAATTTCTTACTCTTTAGCTTATAAAATATTTACCGAATAATTGATTAATTATGACACGATTTTTACTTCTTCTTTTAATAACCGGATTGACATTAAAGACCTATACTCAAAAGGATTCGTTGGATATTGATCCATTTCAGGTTACTTTCTTTTATCCGTTTGGAACTTCAGGAACGCATTCGATTGAAAACGGATATCTATTCTCTCTGAATATTCTTGCCGGGATTACAGGTGCTGCAAATGGATTTGAACTTGGTGGCATTGCTAATACCAATAAGTATTATAATCATGGCTTACAATTTGCCGGGATTTGCAATATCACCGGTACCACGAATACCGGGGGACAAATAGCCGGAATCTGCAATCTTTTGGGAAGTTCCACAGAGGGTTTACAGCTTGCCGGAATAACCAATTTAGCGGGAGGTACCCTGAAAGGAGTACAGATAGGGGGTATTATAAATGTTAGTGCCGATAGTGCTACAGGAGCTCAATTGGCTGGAATATCGAATATTGCAGGAGCAGTTGAAGGGTTACAAAGTGCCGGTATTTCAAATGTTTCAGGGAATACAGAGGGTTGCCAGTTAGCCGGAATCACAAATATTTCAGGCGATGCAAACGTACAGATTGGAGGTATAGGAAATATTGCCGGATCAGTCGATGGTATTCAAATCGGTGGTATTTATAATGTAGCAGGGTATATTGAAGGAGTGCAGTTAGCCGGGATAATTAATATTTGTGATTCGATCAATGGAGTACCTTTAGCTTTAGTAAGTATCGTACGAAAAAATGGTTATCGTCGTTGGGATATTTGGGGAAGTGAAGCGTTTTATATGAATGTTTCCTATAAAATTGGTATCAGACAGTTATATACAATAATAAGTTTGGGCTATAAGCCTGGTGACCAGCATAATAATACAGGTTT
>CAYMQP010000324.1:0-4494 GCA_964392505.1 uncultured Bacteroidales bacterium | reverse complement strand
ACGGTAAGGACCTTTCCTTTATAACCGTTGATATTCTCGATAAAGAAAATAATCTGGTTCCTACTGCTGATAATTTGGTAAATTTTGAGCTTTCAGATAATGCGACTATTGCAGGAGTTGATAATGGTTTGCAAACAAGTCACGAACCTTTTAAAGCAAATTACCGAAGAGCGTTCAACGGGAAATGCCTGGTGGTTATCAGGGCGGGAAATGAAAGTGGAGAAATCGTATTAACAGCAAAATCGAAAGGCCTTGAGCCGGCAACTATAAAGTTACAAAGTAGATAAAAAAGCCGTCTCAAAATCTTTGTGTAATTTGGTTTATACCTGGAATTATTCTATGGTAAAAAATTAAATTGTTACATGACAATCTCTTACTGAGAAATAAAATCTAGTATCATAGAGTAGATTTTTAAGACGGTCTTTTTCAATCAGAATATCTTTTGGGATTATTTTTTAAAACTCTCCATAAAAGATTGTATTTCCGGATCGGCATTAAATTCTTCACTTACTTTCTGAAACCATTCAAAAAGTTCAATATATGTTTTAATTATCGGATCTTCAGTATTTTGTCCGTCAGCCGAAACTTTCAGTATATATCGTTTTAGTTCATTCCGGTTCAGGTTTTGCGATAAAGGTCTAAATCCTGTTGGGAGATCATATTTTTCAGTAATAGCAACACCTTCTTTCACAACATCATGAAGGAACATTTTTTCATAAACCGTAAGGTTTTCTTTCGCCATATTATCAAATGCATCATCCATATGCGTTATCATCTCTTCAAGCGGTTTCAAGGTTTGTTCACCAAGTCCTGCATTTTGTTCATCAAGGGTTTTAATACTTTCTTCATCCATTTCGGTAACAAATGCATCGGCAAAGGCCTGAGCCTGCCCCTTGAAAGCATCACTAAAAGCAAGTACCATCGATCCGGTAAAAACGATCGTTGTGTTTTTAAAAGTGTTTTGTGCTTTCTGATCGAGTGTTAATGCTTTTTTTACGCTTCTTGATTTTGCTTTATCCGCTTTTCCTTCAGGACTTCCCATACAGCCAATTAGAAAAATGATAATCAATACTAACGTTCCTGTTTTCATTGTCTTCTGTTTCATCTGTTCTTTCGTTTAAATTAGTACTAATAAATTACTACTATTAAGTTCAGAAAAATCTCTGATTAAAAAACCCGGAATATTGTTTTTTTCAGGTTACTCTATACTTTCGGAAATATATTTTAATACGTTTCTCTACAAGTGAATAAATCAACTTGAAGCTAAAACGGATTATTCCTATTTTCACAATAACAAGAAGAATAAGCGTAAGTGACGGCAAATTTAAGTGATAGTATTGAAAGTAAGTATGAACTGATGTTCAGAACTTATTTTACATCGTTATGCTATTTCGCCCAGAAATATATCCCCGACATGGATTCCTGCAAAGAGATTGTACATAATGTTTTTGTATTAATATGGGAAAAACGTTTCGAATTTGATTTCGAGAAATCAGCCAAATCGTACCTGTTTACTTCGGTCTATAACCGATGTATGAATTATATCCGCGATAGGAAAAAATTTGTCGATGGAGAGTCGGAAACAATTTCAATTGACTCCGGGGTAGTAAATCAAGACCATCTCGAAGCGGCTGAACTTGAGAGTAGCATTTGGAGAGCGATTAATTCGCTACCGGAAAAATGCCGGGAGATTTTTATTCTAAATCGTTTCGAGGAAAAGAAATATGCTGAAATCGCCGATCAGCTTAAAATTTCTGTAAAAACAGTGGAAGCACAGATGTCAAAAGCACTTAAAATATTTCGTGAATATCTGAAGGATTATATTCATATAATATTATTATTCTTAATACAAAATCTATGGTGACTGCAGGGTAAACAAAAAGTTATGTGTGTTACTACTGAGATATTATGAGTTCTGGTAAACAACATATTGATACAGGGCTTCTGACAAGATATTTTTCAGGAGAAACTTCGCAGGAAGAAAACCGTGAGGTTGAGGAGTGGATTGCCCAAAGTAAGAATAACCTGAAAGAGTATAATCAGGTAAAGCAAGCCTGGGATCTGATGGATAAAACCTATCGTGGACGTGAAATAGATATCGAAAAGGAATGGAAATATCTTCAAAGTAAAATTCATCTTCATGCAGATAACCGTAAAAGAATTTTTGTTATAAGAAGAGTATTACAGATTGCTGCGACCATATTGATATTGCTTGGTGTCGGATTAATTTCCCGACAGTTTTATACTATTAAATCGGTTAATACCAAAGTAGCCGAAACAAGGGAAATTATATTGCCCGATGGATCGAATGTAACATTAAATGCGGGCTCAAAAATTACTTATACAAAGAATTATGCTTCACTCAATCGGCAGGTTAAACTAAAGGGTGAAGCTTATTTTGAGGTGAAAAAAGATACTTCACTTCCTTTTATAATCAGCCTAAATAAAGCTGAAATTGAAGTGTTGGGGACTTCGTTTAATGTGAAGGCCTATAAAAAATCTGATGTGGTTGAAGTTACAGTTACTGAGGGTAAAGTTAGTCTCTATGATAAGGATATTAGGGCAAAGAAGGTTGTTGCCACCGTAGGAGAAAAGGCCACCTACAATTACTCCCAAAAAATTGTTAGGAAAACCAGTAATAGAAATCAAAACTATATGGCATGGAAGACCCACAAGATAATATTCGATAATGACAATCTTTCGAAGGTGGTGGAAACCATAGGAGAAGTATATCATCAGAAATTAGTGCTTACTAATGATAATATAGCTAACTGTACAATTACGACAGATTTTGAGGAAGAAGACATTGAAACTGTACTTAAAGTGTTGGAGTCGACTCTCGATGTTACCATCGAACAAAAAAATCATATCTATTATCTCTCGGGTGAAGGTTGTGAATAAAATATTTTGTGCTGCCGAAATGCTCGTTTCAAAAATCGGTCAGTTGGGATTTTATATTGTTATTATTTGTTTATCAGAAGTAGCCATATCCCAACCAGCTTTTCAGAATTATCCGATTACTGCTCAGTACATTAATATACCATTAAAAGACGTACTAACCGATCTGTCATCCAAAACGGATGTAAAATTCTCTTATAGTCCAAAAAAAATACCTGAAAATACACCTATTACAGCCTCATTCTCAAATGTGCCATTTTCGGAAGTTCTAAATCAAATATTTTCTGACCTTCCTATACAATATGAATTTATGGATGATTACGTGATACTTAAAAAAAGAATACACGTCAAATACGATGATGAGGTCATAAAAGAAGCAAATAAGTTTACTATTAACGGGTATATAAGGGATAATAAAACAGGTGAGTTTCTAATTGGAGCTACCATCTATATTAAAGAGTTGGAATTAGGTACTATATCTAACAAATACGGATATTTTTCGCTAACACTTCCTCCTGGCCGATATACTATCCTTATGTCATATATCGGATATAAGAGTAAAGAAAATGTTATTGAATTAGCCAGTAACATGAAGTTTGATATAACCATGGCTCCAACTCTTCAACTGATGGATGAAGTTGTAATAACATCGGTTAGCAGGGAGGAGATGCTTTTTAAGAAAGTGGCTTCTCAATCGGAAATTTTTCCGGAGGCCATCAAAAAACAGCCAGCTCTATTAGGTGAGTCGGATGTATTAAAAATCCTTGAATTACAGCCTGGGATAACTTTTTATAGCGATGGTTCAAGCTATTTTCATGTCCGAGGCGGACATTATGATCAGAATCTTATTTTACTCGATGAAGCCACGATTTTCAATCCCTCGCACCTGCTTGGGATTTTTTCACCTATTATCCCCGATGCAGTAAAAAGTGTCGATATTTATAAGTCGAGTTTTCCGGTGAATTATGGAGGGCGCCTTTCGTCGGTAATCGATATCCGCACACGCGACGGAAACATGAGTGAATATTCCTTTAGTGGCAGTATCGGATTAATTTCGGCACGAGCCAGTATAGAAGGACCTATTAGCAAAGATCGAAGTTCGTTTTTTATATCACTGCGTCGATCATATTTCGATATTTTTATAAGACCTCTGGTACCCGGATTCAGAAGATTATATTTTTACGATTTTACCTCGAAATTGAATTTCAGCTTTAGTCCGAACGACCGCATTTTTTTTACGCTATATAAAAGTCAGGATGTATTCAGAATCAGAGAGGGAAGTGGGCAACTGAATGGGCTCGATTGGGGAAATTCAAGCGCCACTATTCGGTGGAATCATATTTTTGGTTCCCGTTTGTTCTTGAATTCAACGTTGTTTGGCAGTAAATACAATTATTATCTGCGTAATAATATTGCCGCAGGCCAATATTGGCATTCAGTTATCACAAATTCTGCTTTAAAAGAAGAATTTACTTTTTATGCCAATCCTTCAATGACCTGGCGCTTTGGAACCCAGTTTGAATTTTACCGATTCAATCCGGGGAATTATTTTAATCCCGACGATCCTCAAAATATACAGGTGTCACCTGTACATTC
>CAYMQP010000323.1:0-4498 GCA_964392505.1 uncultured Bacteroidales bacterium | reverse complement strand
GCTGTATAATGGAATGATTTGGAAGCGTTGAATATAACTGAATACTTTGTGAAGAAGTATCGAAATAGGTAGCAATAAATGATTTTAGAACAAAACCGGTTTCATTAATCTGTTTGCTAAATGCTGTTACTATAGAATCGGGTGAAGTTTTTAACGGAAAATCAACGAAAGTCTTTGAATCGGTATACAAACCAGATAATTGCACCGTATCCAGTAGCTCACTTAAATCTCTTTGAAAATCGACATACAAAGTTTTTCCAGAGGTAATTTCCGAAGAAGGTTTATTACAAGAAAAAATTAAGAGAACTACAATATTCAATAATAACTTAATCTTCATTTTCGGAATATTTATAGTCAAAGTATCCAACACTATGCCCCTTTGAGAGATATTTACAATAATAACGAAATTGACACTTTAATACCAGTCTGTTGATGTGACATTTTTTTACATCTGTTTACCTGGTTGTGACACCTAAATACAATCTTCTCCGTACATTTGAATTATGAAATTAAAAACCAAAATCATGAAAACACAAAAAATTTTATTCAGTTGCCTTGTAATGCTCACTTTTGCATTATCAAGTTCATTCGCTAGTAAAAATGAAACTGCAGCTTCGGCACGTACTACCTTAATTAAAAATGTTGATTACATAGTTCAGAAGATTCCATTTGAAGAGTTTATTGGTAATGTGAAAGAATGCAAGATGACGATCGTCTTTAAGGTTAATGAAAATAGCGAAGTTACCGATTATGTGATTGACAGCGACAATGAATCTTTGAATCACATTACCGAATTGCACTTAAATCGGGCACACTTAAAAGCCGATCCGATATTAAAAGGTTATACCTATCGTATAAAAGTAAACTTTGTGAATTTAGCTTATTAGGATACAGAAATTTGTGATGCAGGATTGGTAGGATTGTAAAAAACCGGTAACTTTTAGTTATCGGTTTTTTCTTTTATTTTCATGCCTGAGTAACCCGGATAATGCTTTTTTCGTTTACTTAGCAGTAGTTTTTTTCTTAAGGTTAATTTGAAATGGATTATAAAATAAAAAGACCACCAAAATCCTGTTTGATAATTAGTCTAATAAGTATATTCTCACTATTGTTAAAAACCTCATGTTATTCCCAGTCAACCGATTTTGAAAAGGCGATCCATTATATTGAAACACGGGGTGAGGTATATTTTAGTTTTATTGCAGATAAATCAGATATCGAAACCATTTCCCATTTGATTTCAATCGATCGTATAAACAATGACACGGTTTATTCTTATGCCAATTACGAGGAATTTAATCAATTTCTGAATAAAAAATATGCATACACAGTACTAACTCCACCCTCGCTTTTACTTCCCGAATCAAAGCTTGTAACCGGATTCATTTTAAAAGATTGGGATGTTTATCCAACATACGATGCATATGTTATTATGATGAACGGTTTTGCTGAAAATTACCCGGATCTGTGCCAGCTACACGAAATAGGGACCACTGTTAACGGACGTAAATTACTTGGAGTTAAAATATCCGATAATGTTAATATCAAGGAATCAGAGCCGGAATTTTTTTTCACATCCACAATGCATGGCGATGAAGTGACCGGATATATACTGATGTTACGATTAATTGATTACTTGCTTTCAAATTATGGCGTGCTTCCTGAGGTTACACGACTCGTTGACAGTATCGAGATCTGGATAAATCCAAATGCAAACCCCGATGGTACTTATTTTTCAGGTAATCAAACCGTGGCTGGTGCTATAAGATATAATGCCAATTTTGTTGATCTTAACCGTAATTTTCCCGATCCTGACACTTTATGGGGTGATCATCCTGACGGAAATGCCTGGCAACCCGAAACCATGGCAATGATGCAGTTTATGCAGAATCATAATTTCGTGTTCTCTGCTAACTATCATGGTGGTGCCGAGGTTTTGAATTATCCTTGGGATACCTGGAGCCGTTCTCATCCTGATGAGGAATGGTTCGAATATGTTTCGCACCAATACGCCGATACAGTAAAAAAATACGGAGGTAGCAGTTATTTTTCCAATGTCTCTCCAGATGGTGTAACTAATGGTTACGACTGGTATCCTATTGCCGGTGGACGCCAGGATTATACCACTTATTTTTGTAATGGACGTGAAATTACCATCGAAGTTAGCAGTGTTAAAATGCCAGCTGCCGAACTACTTCCCGATTACTGGAATTACAATTATATTGCCATGCTCGACTATATTGGTCAGTGTCTACGCGGGATACACGGTTTAGTAACTGACTCGATAACCGGTAATCCATTAAAAGCGAAGATAGTTGTAATGAATCATGATGCTGACAGTTCGCATGTATACTCTAATGAACTCAATGGCGACCACCACCGCCTGATTGCACCGGGAACTTATGATATTTTATGTTCAGCACCTGGTTATTATAACAAAATAAAAGAAAATGTAGTTGTAACAAACTGGACTTCGTCTGAGCAACTTAATTTCGAATTACATGCCAATTCAATTCGAAACGAGGCAATTAATCAAGTTACAGAAATGCAACAAAATCTCTGGTTCGGAAGCGATGGCATTTTATATTTCACTGTGCCAGAACCACAGAAAATGATAATAAGCTTATATAATATAGAGGGAATCCTACTTGAAAGTCATACTGTATATGCATTAAGCGGTCAAAACCATATTTACCTTTCTAATGAATATATAGCTAACAGTCTGTATATTTTGAAGATAAAATTTGAAAAAAGTAGTGAAAAAATCTTGAAAATTTACTATTAAGAGACTCGATTTTTTGCTTCGAATTTGAAATTCTCAATTTAAGATTAGTAGCGGGAGAAGAAAAAATTCATTTTAGCAATGCATTATTATTCGCCTATATATTCTTCATCTTCATCTTCACCTAAAAGATCGATAGTACCCACAATTTTAAATTCAGTTCGCCGGTTTTTTTCTCGTCCTTCGGCATTATCGGTACCATCAGGATTGAAATTGGGTGCTACAGGCTTGGAGGCTCCATAACCTTTTGATACAAGACGATCAGTCGGGATTCCCTTTTGTACCAGATATTTTACCACATTGGCAGCTCTTTCTTCCGAAAGTTTAAGATTATACTCCGTATCGCCAATGCTATCGGTGTGGGCTCCGATCTCAATAATGAATTCAGGAGCTTCTCTTAGTAGTACCAGAAGCGTAGTGTCCAGCACATTTTTATCCTCCTGTGTAAGATTAGCGCTGTTAAATTCGTAATAAATATTTTTAAGAACGATTGGTTTATCGCTTAGAACATTCACCCATGTTGGTGGCATTTCAATGGTATCGGAAAAATTAAAGAAATCGGTAGAAAGATAGTTCTTACTATCGAAATACTGAAAGCCTTCCATTTTAAATTCGTATTCCCTGTCGGGTTCCAGCGTGAAGTAAAATTTACCATCTTCTTCGGTAGTATAGCGGTCGACAAAAACATAATCCTTCGTATCTTCATCCTGAACATAAAGAGCCACTTTTGCACCTTCGAGTGGCCTAATACTAGCATCGGGATTCATAAAATCGAAATTCGAAAGATCTTTCTTTCTGCCAAACCGGTCCTGTTCGAATGGATAAATTTTACCTGTAACTGTAATGCGAATAAAATCGTTCCAATGATAATACAAAATATCATCGCAGCAAGTTTCACTTACCAGTGAATCGGGGCGGTTCGATACAAAAAAGCCATCTTCTTGCTTTCGGCTAACAGTAAAATACAAATCATCAAAGCTTGAATTGAGTGGATATCCGATATTTTCGGCTTTTTCCCATTTATTGCGCCCGCCAAAAACTTTAAATATATCGAGGCCTCCGATACCAGGCAAACCGGTGGAACTAAAGTACAAGGTTCTTTTTGAAAAATAATAGAAAGGTGTCATCTCATCGCCGGCAGTATTTATTCTGCTACCCAGATTTCTCGGTTTACTGAAAAGATTCTTTTCCTCGTTCCAAATAGAATACCATATATCCAAACCACCTTTTCCTTCCGGCCGGTTGGATACAAAATATATAATTTCCCTATCGCTTTTGACAGTGCGGCCTAAAGCAGGTTGTGTACTTGTGTAATTCGGATCGTTGATAACAGGAGGTAGTTTTACTGGTTGTCCCCATTCCTTTCCCTCCTTCATCATCCTGTAAATGCTGCAAATTACTTCATCTTTCCAGTTTTTCTCACAACGAGTAAAATAAAATCGTTTTCCATCTCTGGAATAAACACCATTGCCTGTTTCGACTCCTGGCAAGTTATAGGGTTTGGGAAGCAGTTCACCTCCAATCCAGTCCATACCTTCTTTTTTTGCCCGATAGAATTGACGCACGGGCATAGCAGTATCCACGTTATCAACAGTAAAATATATTAACGAATCGATTCGCAACGACGCATACAGGAACGTATTGTCATCAACAGGAATAGGCGATAATTCGATATGCGGACTGTTGATAGTTGAATTCAGATTACTAAGAGTTACA
>CAYMQP010000322.1:0-4521 GCA_964392505.1 uncultured Bacteroidales bacterium | reverse complement strand
GAAACAAGACTAATGATCACGACAACCGGCAGATTATCAAAAAAATTGTCAACCTCCGCCGACGCCAGGTTAAATTATTGGGGTTTGATACCTATGCCGCTTTTATTTTGGATAATCGTATGGCAAAAAACACCGAAAAGGTTATTACTTTCCTCGATGAGATGAAATCGGTATATTATCCAAATGCGAAAGAAGATGTAGCCGAAGTTGAAAAATATGCCAAAACACTTGGTGTTGACTATGCCTTACAGCGCTGGGATTGGAGTTACTTTGCTGAAAAACTAAAAGAAAAGAAATATTCGATAAACGATGAAACTTTTCGCCCGTATTTCGAACTAGAAAAAGTTCAAAAAGCCATTTTCAATCTGGCTAATCAGCTTTATGGCATTACATTCAATAAAAATCGGAAAATTCCTATATACCATCAGGATATGAGAGTATATGAGGTGCTCGATGAAAAGGGTGGATATCTGGCTATTTTATACCTCGATTATTTCCCACGAAAAAGTAAAAACGGCGGTGCCTGGATGACGGAATTCGAGCAGCAGCACAGAAAAAAAGGAGTTGATAAGCGTCCTCACGTATCGCTTGTATTTAATTTCACTCCTCCTACAAGGGAGAAACCCTCACTACTCACTTTCCCTGAAGTGCGGACCTTCCTTCACGAGTTCGGACATGCCCTACATGGTATTTTTAGCAATGTCACGTATGCCTCGCTGGCAGGAACCGAAGTATATCGCGATTTTGTTGAACTACCATCACAAATTATGGAAAACTGGGCTTACAAAAAACAATGGCTTGATTTGTTTGCCAGGAACTACCAAACCGGGGAACAAGTTTCCGAATCGCTTTTAAACAAATTAATTGAAAGCCGAAATTATAATGAAGCTTACTTTGGTTGTCGACAATTGGATTTTGGTTATCTCGATTTAGCTTGGCATATCATCACTTCACCTTGGAATGGTGAAGTTGAACAATTTGAAAAACAGGCAACAGATCATTTAAACATACTCCCGCGGGTAAAAGGAACAGCCGTGAGTACGTCGTTTGGTCATATTTTTGGCGGAGGTTATGCTGCCGGATATTATAGCTACAAATGGTCCGAGGTACTCGATGCTGATGCTTTTTCGCTGTTCGAAGAAAAAGGGATATTCGATAAAGAAACTGCCCGGCGTTTTCGCGATTGTATCCTGTCAAAAGGAGGAACAGAACATCCGATAAAACTATACGTTAACTTTAGAGGACGGGAATCCTCCACCCATGCATTATTTGTACGAAGTGGTTTTATCAAATAGCAACACAAATAAGATAATTACCGGAGTATAAAAACTGTATCGGAATAGAAAAAATTATAGGCGTGTATCTTTCGAAATAATGTTAATCGGATAATTTGTAAGTTCAACCAGCTCCTGCCCGAAATCCTTCATATCGAGATCACCCGCCAAATAGCACCAATTTATATTTAATTTGTCGCATTTTTTCTGTAACTGTAAACATTTCTGAAGAATCTGCATAATCATGCGACTTGACGCTGTGTTGAGATACTCAAAAAAAAATTCAATAGAAGTTACCGGATTTGGTTGCTGAGTATAATCATCGAGCCACTTTATAATAGGTTTGTATACTTCAATTACATTTTCAGGCAATGATGAACCTCCTAAGAACAAAACTCCTGATTCATTATCGAAATTAATAACAGGTTTGTCCTTGCTTCCTTCCGATATCAGTTTTTCCATAGATGAACTATTGATAAATTTTCAGATTAAGTATGTTATATACTTTATTATCCGTGTACAGTTTTCGACGTAAATGTAATAAACTTTCAAATAAATAGGCGTAACTACCACATAAAGCTTGAATGTGACACTTTAGATAGCATAAGTCGAGATCAGCAACCTGACATTGAAAGAGGACACAAGAGCAATTAGTTTTATTGTCGATGTTTATATTGAAAATGAAACATTATTAGATTAATTGAAAAAATAATATTAAATCGTATTCAGTGGAAAGTTGAAGCACTATACAAAGGTATTTTTTCTGAACCAAAAGATATTTATTCATAGGATCTCTGATTTTTACAATTAGTTGCTTTTACTTTACAGGCAACCAATGGTTTACTTCCGATATTTTAAAAACAATTAAACCTATTGTCAAAGAAAAAATCCGATATTAGCTTAATTCAATGTAATTATTATGCCGCGTTTTTTTAAGAATCGCAGTAGCACGAAAGGTTTAGCACCTGGCTCGCTTATCTTCATCGGTAATAAAAAGATGGAGAAATCGCAGATCACACTGATTGATTATGATGAAAAAAATCTATCGGAAAAAAACGTTACAAATCTAGATGATCTCAGGCATCTGAAAGAATTACCTACAGTTTCCTGGATAAATATATACGGTATTCATGAAATAGAAATTATCCAGCAAATAGGGGAGATTTTTGATATTACACCTCTCTTGCTTGAGGATATTCTTAATACCGATCAACGACCTAAATTTGAAGAAAGAGAAAATTCCCTAGGTTTTATTCTTAAAGTTCTTCAATACAACAAAAATAACACAACCATACAGGTTGATCAGATATCATTCATTCTGGGTAAAAACTTTGTGATTTCGTTTCAGGAACAACAAGCGAATTTCTTTGATCCTATCCGTGAACGTATTCGGAATTCCAAAGGAAGGCTTCGTATATCAGGTGCCGATTATCTTATTTATGTTCTTCTAGATACCATAGTGGACAATTATTTAGAGGTTATTGGCTTAATTGGTGAGCAAATTGAAGAAGTTGGCAAAAGAATTATAACCGTCCCAGAAAATAAACTGGCTAGAGAAATTTATAATTTAAAAATTGAAATCAATATACTCCGAAAATATATCCGCCCGGTTAAAGAAATGATTCTGTTATGGCTGAAATCAGAAAATTCATTGGTTAGCAAAAAAAACAAATCGTATTTAACCGATTTGGCCGATCTGATTACACAAGCCGAAGAGAATATTGAAATTTATGATAGCCTGCTTATCGATGGATTAAATATTTATAATACAAACCTCAGCAACAAAGCGAATCAGATTATGAAAGTATTAACCATATTCGCAGCCATATTTATTCCGCTAACCTTTCTGGCAGGTATTTATGGTATGAATTTCAAATACATGCCTGAACTTAATTATCGTTATAGCTATCCGATTTTCTGGTTGGTTATAATTACCGTCAGTACGATTCTTCTATTGCTATTCATAAGGAAAAAATGGTTATAGCTGATGTAAACCTTTTTACTTGAAAATGGTTATTTAATTTTACGAAACTAATCGAAATCAATGGTTATGTGGCAGAAATATAAATTCGAAGAAAACAAGATATATACCTTACAATTAGGCAAAATTCGTATCTATATCAGAAAATTAAATAAGATCTGGCAAATCACTACTTATACAGTAGAGATTCCGGAATATTCAAATAAAGGATTCGAATTAATCACAGCCCAACCCGAAGATATAATATGGAATAATTATATAGCCGATAAACATACAAGTCTGCAACTAGTTCCGACACTCCCCGATCGGCCTGTAGTAATTAAACCGGAAATACCTTTTACCATTTTATCGGGAATGAGTCTTGATATATTTATTACCATTCCCCTTTGGATACAGTTTTACGCATCAGCAATAAAACCTGAAAATTTACTATATGAATTTGCGACCCGGGAACTTTCGTCAACCTGGTTTGGTGATCCAACCAATGGTGAGTTAGCTTATTTTCTTCAAAGCCCAATTAAACAGAAATTAACAGATTTGGAATTTTTCACTGATAAAGCTATATGTCCTATCAGAATAAGTAACGATTCACAAACTACCTTGAATTTCCAGCGATTATCAATCGATGCAAATCAGCTTAATGTTTATACAAATCAAAATTTATTATGTACAAACGAGGTTAAAGTACGTTTTAAAGGGGAAGAACAAAATACCGAAGTTCAGATAGTACAGGGTAGTCCGGATATAGCCGAGGGATTAAAACAGGTAGGTTATGCCCGCAGCAAACCCGATAAAAATCTACTGAAAAAGAGTTTCTATTATATTAAATCATTCACGCAATACTAATTGTAAACTCATAGATCATGCTTGAATTTTTAAAAAGATATATTGATGAGCCTGCACTGATTACCATTCGTAATGTTCTGATTATAATTATTGCTGGTTATATTTTTTTACAATTAATTGCTCTTTTTGTGCGCCGGGCAATATGGAAAAATCTGAATAAGCAAACCAAGTTTTTGATTAACAAAGCTATCGTTTATACAGGTATTCTAATTATAATCTTACTTGTTCTCCGTGAAATGAATATTAAAATAACTGCGCTTCTCGGAGCTGCAGGTGTTCTAGGTATTGTTATTGGTATTGCATCGCAAACAAGTATTGGTAATGTAATTAGCGGTATATTTCTGATTTCGGAAAAATCGTTCGAAATAGGCGACCTGATCCGTGTTGGTGATAAAATGGGTACTGTATACTCAATTGATC
>CAYMQP010000321.1:0-4532 GCA_964392505.1 uncultured Bacteroidales bacterium | reverse complement strand
GAATACAAATGCTTCGAAAGAGCTCTTTCTTTTATTAAAGGCTTTGAATGATAACCTAATTATCCGGAATATAATTGTATTCTGGCATTACGAAGATGAAGACGATGAACATTATGAAACAGGACGAGCTATAGCCGAGAAATTAAAACGCATTAATTTCTATTATAAAAGCTATGTTAAATAAATAGCTTGAATATATAATTTCATAATAATTGTAAGATAACAAGATAAAAAAAGAGGCTTGAACTCAAGCCTCTTTTTTTAATTAAAAAGTATAATCAAGTATCTCAGATTTATTGTCAAGATTATTCAACAATAATCTTGGATGTGAGGATTTCTTCACCATTGATCAGATGTACAATATACATACCTGATACCTGGCCAAGATTAATATAACTCTCTGTATTTGTTAATTCTTGGGTGAATACTAGTTCACCGGTAATACTGAATACTTCAAGCGTATAAATCTGATCTGTTTTAATTACAAAAGTACCGTTTGAAGGATTTGGATATATGCTAATATTTGTATTCAGTTCATTTAATGCATTAACTCTTTCCAAACTTACTTCTTCAGTAACATTCGAACCATCGACAACAACATTACCATTGGTTCCATAATAACCATCCATGGTAACAATATAATCATAACTTCCGTCTTCAAGTATAATGAAAGCTTCGCCACTCACTGTGGTAAGATTACTACCGTTAATATTGATATTAGCTCCATCAAGCGGATTTGATTCTCCATCAGTAACAATAAATGTTACTCTGCAAGCACCCGAATAGGGTATAGCAAAACCGGTAACTTCCGAAACAAAATCGTTCAGTAATGTGGCTTCACCAGTGGAAACATTTATTTCATATAAGCCACCTGAACCTGTTCCATTATTATACAGTGTACCATAAAGAATATCGTTATCCCTGTCAAAAGCGATATCCTGAGCAAAGTTAATATCAATTCCCAACGTGCCAATTTCAGTAGCAGCGCCAGTTTCGGTATTAACCGAAAGCAAATTGTCATTAATTATATCAATAGCATACATATTACCTATCATATCACAGGCAATACCAATAACCAGCCCATTAGTCATGGTTCCTACAATTTCGGTAGAGGCAGTTCCTAAATTTACCGAATATAATTCTGAAGCAGGTATAGGTATTGTATCATTATAAGCTGAAGCGTACATAGTACCTGAAGTAACATCAAATGCAAGTCCAGTCATGTTGGCTCCCCGCATAGTACCAATATTGGTAGGTACACCTGTTGCAGGATCAGCGGTCAGAAGTACATTTGTAGAATATTGACATGCATACCAGATACTATTAGCCCAGTCGCCTCCGGCCCAAAATAAATCACCATTAGGAGCAATGGATGTAATTTCTCCAGCAGGTAACAATACAGTTACGGGTCCCAGATCTACTGTTCCTCCATAGGCATTAAAGCCATACGCAATTAATACATCGGCAACTTCAATATCGGCAACTAACTCATTATTGCCTGGTTCAGCATCATCGGCAACTGTCACGGTAGCAGTTGCTGAATATACACCTTCGGCAGGCGATGACCAAACCGGCATCTCAATAACTGCTGTTTCACCGAAGGCAATCGGATCGGTAACAGGTACAGTTGCATCGTATGCAGTACCGGCAATTACAAGGCTAACAGAGTAACTACTTTCTGTACTGGCGCCAAAGTTTTCAATTGTTACCTGCGGTATGGCATCATCTCCCAGTGCCACAATAGAAGGATTAATAGCAATTAC
The DNA here is from genome assembly GCA_964392505.1 of uncultured Bacteroidales bacterium. GTDB lineage: Bacteria > Bacteroidota > Bacteroidia > Bacteroidales > UBA10428 > UBA10428. The sequence goes on along the minus strand of CAYMQP010000321.1, from coordinate 2,769 downwards.
TCCCAGATCGTGGGCTTCGGGCGAACTAAGCATCAGATCGTCAATAGCCCAGCCTGAGTATGTAACCGAACCATCAGTTGGACCTAATGTAAATTCGATTTGGACATCGGATTCACCAGCAGCGTAAGCTGAAATATCGAATTCATAGTATGTCCATTGGGATTCCTGGAAACTGGATGAATTCGACCAGATTTCATGTCTTATGCTCGCTGCAATGACATTAACTTTAATTTCATCGAAAGCTGAATTTTCACAACCCGAATAACTCCAGAAGCTTAATATCACACCTGTTTCTCCTGAGCAGTCAATAAAAGATGAAGTAGCCCTGGTTTCAGACATATCATTTGCATAATCAATTCCCAGCGGGCATGCCATAATTCCATTATCACCTGTTGGGGTATGATCCGTAGCCGGTTCTGCAACGGCCGCATTAATTTCCCACGAACTACCAAGTGTCCATCCCGTGTTTGAGCTGAAATCATCTTCAAATAATAATGTCTTGACACTATAACTGGGTGTCATGCTTTGCGGAGTGATTACTACATCATTAGCTTTAGATTTGGCTGAAGTAGCCAACCCTAAATTTTGTGCATTGATTGTTGGTGCACAAAGCGCAATAGCAACAAATGATACAAGTACATTTTTATTCATAATACATAAATTAAGGATTAGTATTTAAATTGATTAATGATATGATTTGCATTCGCGATGATATGATATAAATAACAATGAGATTGTCTTCAAATGATTTGTTGCAATCTATTTTGCAGGGAATTTGATTATAAGAAAAGGTATTGTATTGATAAACATATTTGAGTAATTCATAGATACTTTCATACAATCATTTTCTTTAATTGGTTATATTTTTATACTTTTTCAGTTCTATTTTCCTTCATATACTTTAAAATCTCGGTATCATCTATTTATAGATAATACCCATATACAACTGAATTAAATTCTTGGGCTTGTTGGTTAGGGTGAGAAATCTTCGGTTAGTTTTATTTACGATTATCTGGCACGTTTCTCGTAATTTAAGTTGATAAATATTATTGAAAAATGGTGGTTGCCAGACCATATTTTCCAATAAGGCATACATATAATACGGAAGATTGTCTTTACCTTTTGTATTATAGTAAAGTCTGAGTAATGATTTAAGGATGAGATGTAAATAGTTAATAATATTTCGAGTAATGATAAAACTGATTGACATAACTGCTAATACAAAATAATTAGCAATATGAATTTTTAAATTATAAAAATAATGGGAGCTGATTTTTTTTTATCAACAAAATGCCACTTAATGATATGCACGACATTTAAGTTGCAACTCACGAATTTTAGCTTCTATCTCTGCCACATCTTTTTTTAGCTCACTGGTTTCGCCACCCTCTTCTTCCAGTTCATGTATAAAGCGCCGATTAAGCATAACATATTTCTGGTAATCCCGAATTTTTTGCATAAGCATTTGTATGTTATCCGAAACATTTAACATACTCCTGAAATAATGTGTGTTAAATAATTGATAATCCGCTATATAATTTACGAACTTAATTAGATGATGTTGGATAGATTAGTCAACGATTATACTATATATATCAATGAATTTTAGCTGTTTATCAATTGGATGATGTGGATCATCGCTTAAAACTGAGGATGCGTGAAAGTAAATGGTCATTTAAAACAGTGAAATTTTTTATCGCAGTTGGATTCTATTCAACTATTTAACAGTCAGAAATAAATTGGTTTTGTTTGAAGCTGAGAAATGTGATAATTGCTCGAATCCCTTAAAATATCTTTATTTAACACATAACGCATCATTTAAGGCAATAATACCGTTTTTATACTGATTACGAGGAATTACAAACTGCATGTTCACCTGTTTAAGCGATTGTGAAAAACTTTCAATATTAATATTATTATTTGCCAGAGATGCGGCGGCTTTTGCCAGTATACCCGGTTGTGCAATATTGGTACCAAGCACACAAATCAAAGCAACTTCTTTGATGGTTATTTCCTGAAACCTGTCTCTTAATTCTTTTATCATATCGTCTTGCAAATCTTTTTGCCAGATTACCTGAGTAATGCTGTTAGCATTTGTTGATTTTAAAATATAGCTGACTTTATATTTTTTAAATATCTCCATTATTTGCAGGTCGAATCCTACCTCTCCAACCATTGAAGGATCGTGTACTTCAATAGCGATTACAGAATTAGTTCCGGAAATTATTTCCACTTTCGATTTTTCTCCGATATAACCTTTTGAAATAACGGTTCCGGGATGATCAGGTTCAAATGTGTTTTTAATCCTGATATTAATATTGGCTAATTCCAGAGGCTTCGATGCTTTCGGGTGAATAGCCTCCATACCTATGTCAGCCAACTGATCGGCTACGTTGTAATTTGTTAGACCAACCGGGATTGATTTTTTTATTCCAACAATATTCGGATCGGCCGATGCAAGATGAAATTCTTTGTGTATTATGGCTTCATCTGCCTTCAATTCTACAGCAATTTTACTGAATGTAACTTCGGAATAACCCCGATCAAATTCACGCATAATACCTTCGGTTCCCTTGGTATAACCGGTCGCAATTGGTATGGTTTTGCTGTAGTCGATATTCTTAAACGATTTATGAATACGTTCGTCAATGGTAAGATATTCCGAATCGTTGAATCCGCATAGATCAACCAGGGTAGCATTAATACCGTTGTTTTCAAGAATATTTACCGAGCACCAGGCCGAATGAGCTTCACCGATTGATGCCAGTA
>CAYMQP010000320.1:2805-4558 GCA_964392505.1 uncultured Bacteroidales bacterium | reverse complement strand
GCCACGAATGCATAACATAATAGGCTATTAAACTGGCAATGATGAACGAGATGATAACCCATTTCAGGAATGTGGAAGTCAGCATACCCATTACCTGAGTAGTTTTGGCTCCAATTGATTTTCGGATACCAATTTCTTTGGTACGTTGTTCTGCAGTAAAGAGTGCCAAACCAAACAATCCAAGACAGGAGATCAATATTGATAAAACAGTGAATACCATAGCCAGCCGGCTTAGATATTTTTCGGCATCGTAGTTTTTAGCATATTCCTCATCGACAAATTGATATTCGAAAGGAACGGATTCGTCAAAGGATCTAAAGGTGGCTTCAATATTGGCAAGAGCTTCTTTTCGCATTTTCCCATTGATGCAGACCATCGTTAACCATGTTTCACTTGGTCGATTCATAATCATTAGTTGTTCTATTGGTTTGTGCATACTGGCTATATGGAAATCCTTTACCACACCAATTACAGGGGCTTTTCTCCCCCAGAAGCTAATAATTTCCCCTATCGGATCATCTAATCCAATAATTTCAGCGAATTTTTCATTAATCAAAACTGCATTAGTATCGGATGCATAGGCCGAATTAAAATCACGGCCATAAATAATATCTACATTAAAGGTTTTACAAAAATTATAATCAACATTCATATTAGGAATGCTAATAATCAGATCGGCAGGTTTACCTCGCCAGACTGGATCTGTAGTATTATTATTAACTTCGAGCGGTGACATATTGGTATAACATACCGATAATACTCCCGGCTGTTTTTCCAGTTCGTGTTGAAATGCGTCTCGATGTTTCATAATTAATAAGCTTTGTGGAAAAAAAACCACGTTATCTTCATTCAATCCGAGCGACTTATTCTGAATGTATTTAATTTGTTTGAAGATCAGGATGGAGGAAATAATAAATATGATGGTTATCACAAACTGAAATATCACCAGGGATTGTCTTAGCAGTGGAATTCCTTTATTAGGATTACTACCAGTATTTAGAACTGCAAGGGGCTTGAAGGACGACATATAAATTGCCGGGAAGGCACCGGCTAATATGCCGGTAAGGATCAGAATCGCCAATGCAATAAAAATAATCCTATAGTTCTCAAGGTTAAAACTTAGTGAAGAGTTAATCAGCTCATTAAAATAAGGCAGAACTGTAATTATAATCAGAATAGTGAAGAAGAAACTAATTGTTGTTAAAACAGCTGCTTCCATTGTGAACTGCCTGAAAATAAATTTGCGACCGGAACCAAAAACTTTCTTAACACCAACTTCACGGCCACGTCGGGTGGCAATTGCCGTACTTAGATTAGTATAGTTCATGCATGCCAGAAATATTATGAAGAGCGCCACCAGGGAAAAAATTCGGATATAGACAATTAATCCGGTAGCATTATATTTTGAGGTTCCAAATTCGTTGCGAAGATAAGCCTCTTCAAAAGGTTGAACACAAAAAGCTGGAATTTTCCAGGTAGCATGTGCAAGGAAGGTATCTGTTATTTTTTTATCTAATACCTCGGTTGAAACGTTTGGTTCAGTCAGCAGGAAGGTCATCATATTAAAATTACCCCAGTGTATATTCCAGGAGTAGTATTCGATATACTTCGAAAAGGGAAGAATATAGTCGAACTGAAGGGAGGAATAGGATGGAATATTTTCGAATACACCTGTAATTGTATATAATTCCTCCTTTTCGCTCCGTATTTGGATCGTTTTTCCAACAGCGTTTTCACTGCCAAAATACTTCTT
>CAYMQP010000320.1:0-2795 GCA_964392505.1 uncultured Bacteroidales bacterium | reverse complement strand
GATTACAACCGAATTCGGGTTGTTTAAGGCAGTCGCTGGATTGCCTTGCAGAAATGGGAAAGAAAATACTTTAAAAAAACTACTGTCTGCAAAATGACCCTCTTCATAGAACATCATGTCACCCATTCGGAAAAGTACTTCTTCTTTCCATGATACCCGTACGGCATATTTTACTTCAGGAACCTCCTCCTCAAGGGCCGGAGCCAGCGGGCCGGTAACCGATTCATCAATTGAGATATCCTCATCAGAGAATTTGAAAATGGTCATTATTCTATAGATATTCTCTCCATGAGTATGAAATTTGTCAGTTCTTACTTCATGCTCGATCCAAAGCATAATTAAGATGGCACAAGCCATTCCCAGTGCCAGACCAATCACATTTAGCAGTGAATACTCTTTGTATCGAAGGATATGGCGGAACGCGTATTTAATATCTCTCAGGTTCATGATAATGCTATATTATAATCTCCTTTTCCCAAAATAGAGGGAATTGAATTAATGTTATTTTTTACTCTCAATATCAGCTTCATGTTAACTTTGTTCATTCCCTTTTTAGCGGTTTGGGATCCTTGTTTTTTCTATTCGTACCTCAGGCTTTCAACAGGATTCCTGTTAGCTGCCCTATATGCCTGCCAGCTTACTGTAATTAAAGCAATAGTTATAGTAATAGCGCCGGTAATCATAAACACCCACCAACTTATTGAAGTACGATAGGCAAATCCTTCAAGCCACGAATGCATAACATAATAGGCTATTAAACTGGCAATGATGAACGAGATGATGACCCATTTCAGAAAGGTCTTCGTCAGCATGCCCATTACCTGAGATGTTTTGGCACCGATAGATTTTCGAATACCAATTTCTTTTGTGCGTTGTTCTGCAGTAAATAAAGCCAAGCCGAAAAGTCCCAGACAGGAGATAATAATGGTCAGAATGGTAAAAAGGTTTGATAACCTGCTTAGGTATTTATCCGCTTCGTAGTTTTTTGCATATTCTTCATCAATAAACCGATACTTAAAGGGAACAGTTTCATCAAAGGCGCTGAATGCTTTCTCAAGGTTGTTAAGTGCCTGCTTTCTCATGCTACCGTCAATTCGGACCATGGTCAAATAAGTCTCATTGGGGCGGTTAATAATTAATAATTGCTGAATGGGCATGCGCATGCTACCAATATGAAAGTCTTTGACAACTCCAATGATATTGGCCTTCCGTCCCCAATAATCAATTATTTCTCCAACAGGGTCCTCAAATCCTAAATGCTTTGCAAATCTTTCGTTGATCAGTACCGAATTGGTATCAGTAGCATACTTTTTATCAAAATCACGGCCTGCTATTATATCTGCTTCAAAAGTCTCGCTGAAATCAGCATCCACCTGAAGATAGGGAACCAGTATGTTGTATTCCGGATTTTTGCCCTCCCATGAGGTACCATATGTGCTGCTCCCAATTTGTAAAGGAGAATCGCTTGTGTATGTGACTGATATAATGCCGGGTTGCTTTTCCAGTTCCTGTTTGAAAGTTTCACGATGTTGCTGTATATACAGGCTTTGCGGAAAAAACACCACGTTCTCTTCATTTAATCCTAAAGTTTTATTCTGGATAAATTTAATCTGTTTAAAAATCAGCAGTGATGAAATAATGAAGGCAATCGTAATCACAAATTGGGTTACAACCAGCGTTTGTCGTAGTTGCGGCAGACCTTTTGAGGGAGTAGCCGAACTGTTCAATACAGCAACAGGTTTAAATGATGATAAATAAATAGAGGGGAATATGCCAGCAAGCAGCCCGGTTAGTACCGGAACAATTACAGCAATGAGAATTATCCGGGGATTCGTTAGATTGAAATCCAGGTGTGCATCGATAAGCCGGTTAAAATAGGGAAGAACCATTATAACCAGTATGAGAGAGATTAAAAATGCAATAAAGGTTAATGTTATAGCTTCCAGCGTAAATTGCCGGAAAATGTATCTCCTTCCTGAACCAAAAACTTTCTTTACCCCAACTTCTTTTCCACGGCGGGTTGCTATGGCGGTGGTCAGGTTGGTATAATTCATACTGGCAAGGATAATAATGAATAATGCCACCAGCGTAAATATTTTAATATATAGGATTAATCCTGATGGATTTTCTTTGGATTCTTTAAAATCACTGTATAAGTGCAGATCCTCAAAGCGTTGTACAAATATTTCCGGTAATTCCCAGGTGCCATGTTCATCGTACACCTCATTTAACTTTTGATCCAAAACAGCAACTTTTGTGTTGGGTTGTGCCTGGACAAATACCCGCATATTGAAATTGTACCATTGTATCCCGTCCTGGTAATATTCATAGTACTTACTGAAAGGAATAACAAAATCGAACTTAAGTGTTGAGTATGAGGGTACATCTTTAAAAACACCGGTAATGGTATACAATTCTTCCTTCTCGCCCCGAATCTTAATAGACAGCCCTACTGCATTTTCCTTCCCATAGTATTTGTCAGCCAGTGTTTCCGATATAACCACTGTATTGGGTTCATTTAATGCTCGCTTCGGGTCACCTGAGATGAACGGGAAAGAGAAAACCCTAAAAAAGCTGCTATCTGCATAAAATCCTTCCTCGTAAAACATCTTGTTCTCGAGTCGGAAAAGTAATTGGTTATTCCAGGTAACACGAACCGCAGCCACTGCCTCAGGTATCTCTTTCTCAATGACCGGGGCAAATGGCCCAGTCATGGCATAATCGAAACCTGTTGTTCCGTCGGAGTTACGCAGTATTTTATACAAAAGATAAATGTCATCGCCATTTTCATGAAA
>CAYMQP010000319.1:1454-4562 GCA_964392505.1 uncultured Bacteroidales bacterium | reverse complement strand
GTGCAATTGCAATTATAAATCCGGCGACAAGAAATTTATTCTTCTGACGGGTTTTATACCATCCGCTTACCCTGTCCATTTGGTCGTTATACCATTTTTCCAGCATGATTTTTAATTTTTCATATTTACCTTCAGCTTTGGTATAAAACGAAAGCAGCAAATCGCGAAATGGACTTTCGTTCAGTTTCTCATCCAATACTTTTTTAAACCTTACTAACGGTTCAATTGTGTCGCCTGATTTCGAGGCCAGCTGCGGGTCTTCATCTCCATCAATTTCGAATTCAGTGATGTTACCGGAACGTTTTTTCTTCACTTTAACTTCTGAAGTAACTTGCTGTGAAATAATATCGATAAGTACATCGGCAAACATCGACGATGAAATATACTGTGGTGGGCGTTTTGTAACACTGTATTTCATACCACTTATCATGGGATGATTAAAAAAGAGCTTACCGAATTCGAGGTTCATTTTGTCGTCGAGCATATGCATTATTGCCTGTTTTAGCATAATGCCGCGTGACTTCCGTATATGACTCCACCACTCTACCAGTATGGATACAACTATGCTGAGTAAAGCATAAATAAGGATAATGGAGATAAGTACTCCGATCAGTGAATTGTTTAAAAAGTTCATGGCCATTAACTATTTAATAAGGATTAGTACTTCAATTTACTATTGTTGTTTTCAGCTGAAATATATCTCTGATTACCATTCCTTTCCTGCAACAGCTCATCAGTTATCAGAGATAATTAAAAAACATATGGACCAAACATATGTTCAGGTAGTGTTATATGCCTGCTTGATAAACACATTTAAGCGATATTGATGCAGGGCCGTAATCAATATCACCTAACGATTCGATTAGCAAGTTAGAACACTTAAAGGCAAAAAACAATGTTATAATGTGAATTTTTAGGTAAAGTATATCTTAATAAAATGTTTAAATTGTTACAAAATCTGAATCCGTGGATTTAAAATCTGAATGCTAATCCGAATTTAAAGGCCGTTCCCCCGATATTAAGTTTTTCAAATTTAGTAGTCTCATCGACACCCTCATTCTGGTCTTCCAGTTCCCAGTTACCACTTGCAAAATTCATTTTGATCTCTGTATTTAAAAGCAGATCGTGATAAATGGCTATATATATCCCAAGAGCATGATAAATTCCCATTGAAAAAGTATTACCTGCTGACCAATCCTGAGCACCGTTTTCTACGAAGTGTTTTATTTCCATCATTCCATAATACCCGCAAATACCTGCAGAGTAATAAGGTAATACATTATTTTTTTCAAAGGAAAAACGATATACTAATCCAAGTTCAACCGGAAATAAATCAAGGGTATTATCATATTCTACATCATCGCCATTGGGCGCTAGAGCCAGACTAATATGCCTGCGCAATATTCTGGCTCCACCGTCGAAATGAATACCCAGATTCGAAGGGAAATACTGAAAGCGTAAATTAAAATCACCTCCAGATCCAAAACCCTGGGCTCCCAAAGCATAGGGGCTGCCATTTTCATAAAGGATTGTCTGATATCCATAAACTATGTCGCTGGATGGAAAGAATACTCCACCCTGTAATCCTACATAAAATTTCTTTTGCTGTGAATAAAGGTTCGCTGAACTTAGAATCAGGAATACTAATATTAAAACATTAATAACAGTAAATTTTTTCATGGCGAAGGATTTAAGTATTTTATGCAATTTCCTGAATGTAATCACAATAATCAAGAGCAGGAGCCGGTTAGTTATTAACCAAATGGATTATTTTTTACATAATTTTATATAGCAGAAGGAGTATAATAATTATTATCGGCAGGTTATCAGGTTTTATGTAACTTGTCCAGCAAACGCTTCAAATGTAATTTTACAAATAGTGTATTAAAATATTACAGTTGAGATGTTGAAACAAAAGCTGTTGGTTTTTTTTGTACTATTAGCAGGTCTCAGTATTTTATCAGATTTATACGGTCATGTTTATTCTTCTGATGCTGATTATTCTTCTAAATCGGACACTTCACTGGTGAACCGGTTAAACCGACTTGCACTGGATTATTATCGTACTAATCCCGATACTGCTTTCAAACTGGCTAAACAGGCATTAAATCTTTCGCTTGATATTAACTACACGAAAGGTATTGCAGGAGCTTATATAGCTTTAGCTTATACACATCTACTAAGTTTCAGTAAGAACGATAGTGCTCATCAGTATTTTCGGAAGGCTTATAATATTTACTATAAAATAAACGATAGCAAAGGGCTGGCTCTGGTATGTTATGGTTTCGGTTATGTATACAGTTTTAGAGGTGATATGGCCGAATCGGAAAAGTATATGTTAAAAGCTCTTGAATATAGTAAAAAGGCTGGTTTCAAACGAGGCATCTTCAATTCGTGCAGTGCACTCTCTTATATCCACAAACAGTATAAAGATCTCGAAAAAGCTTACGACTATATCGATACTGCTATTGCTGTGGCTTCAGAAACTAATAACTTTTCGGGCCTTGCCGATCTTTTTAACAGTAAAGGCAATCTATTTAAAGATCAGGCACTATTTGAGCAAGCTATCGATACCTATTTCAAAGCTTTACAACTATGGGAGCAGGCGGGTGATTCATCCGGTATTGCCATTGCATATGGCAGCCTAGCTAATGTTTATTATTACCAGAATGATAATAAGAAAGCACTGGAGTACTACTATAAAAAACTGCCCATTTCATTAAGATCGAAAGAAAACTGGGAAGTAAGCAAAACATATGCCGGCATTGCGTCTGCTTACGATCACGAACATCGCTATGATTCAGCATTACATTATTTACACAAAAGTCTTGAACTTAATCGCATGATGAACCTACCCAGTGGTATTGCCGATGTATATTATAAACTCGCCAATACATATGATCATCTCGAATTTTACGATTCCGCATCGGTATATCTGAACAGAGCTGTTGTTATTGCCCGTAATCTTAATGACAAAGCCAGACTAGCCGAATATTATGTGCTACATGGAAAATTACTCGATAAGATGGGTAACAGAAGGCAAGCACTGGAAAGTATAGAGAATGGTTATAAAATAGCAAAGGAACTATCCATACTCTTCGTATTAGA
>CAYMQP010000319.1:0-1444 GCA_964392505.1 uncultured Bacteroidales bacterium | reverse complement strand
GCTGAATACATTGTATGCCGAAGAAGGCAATTTTAAAAAAGCTTACCAAAACCTACTGGAACATAAAGCTATACAGGACAGTATTCAAAAAGATCAGAACATAAAACGAATTACACAATTAGAGATGCAATATGAGTTTGATAAAAAACAACGCCAAATAGATTATGAAACGCAGCAGGAACGACTTACCCATGCAGCAGCTTTAAGGCAACAACGGTTATTCCTGTATGGGGTGATCGGACTATTCCTACTTATTGTTCTTATAGGCATACTGTTTTTTCGGCAGCGGACTTTACACGCTAAATTTCAGACTATGGAACTGGAACAGAAATTACTCCTTACACAAATGAATCCTCATTTTATTTTTAATTCCTTAAGTGCCATTCAGAATTTTATAATAGAAAATAATGCCAAAGAGGCAAATCGTTTTCTATCCCGTTTTTCTATGCTGATGCGTCATATACTGGAAAATTCAAGAGCCGAGTTTATTTCGATAGCTGATGAAGTAGATACGTTACAACACTATCTTGAAATCCAGCAACTTCGTTTTGGGAAACCATTCGATTATGCACTTCACGTTGATGATGTTATTGACACAGAGACATTTGCTATACCACCAATGCTGGCTCAGCCTTTTATTGAAAATGCCATTGAACATGGCTTGATTCCCAAAAAGGAAAAAGGGAAGATCGATATCGATTTCAAGCTGATGGAGAAAAATATCATTAAACTAACCATACAGGATAATGGTGTCGGAATTAAAAAAGCAGTAGAGAATAAAAACATTAATGCCAAAGACAGAAATTCGCTGGCAACCCTGCTTACAATAGAGAGATTAAAACATCTGAAACAAAAATATAAAGGAAATATATTCCTAAAAGTTACCGATCTTTCCGAAGAAGCTAAATCAACAGGTACAAGAGTGATTTTACAGATTCCATATCAGAGAATTTATAGCTAAATTTAGAGTTTATTACGAACGGTTTGTACAAGATTGTAATAATCGACGATGAAAACAGGGTGATTAGTACACTTACTACCCTTATACATGAGCATTTCAACGACATTGAGGTCATTGAAACTGCTAATGACATTGCTACCGGTTACTCGGTTATTCAAAAAACCGATCCTGATATCGTACTGTTAGATATTAACCTGCCCGATGGAAACGGATTCGATTTGTTGCGAAAGTTTGGTACAATCCATTTCAAACTCATATTCATCACCGCACATGAAGAATTTGCCATTGAGGCGTTTAAGTACAGCGCAATAGATTATATCTTGAAACCGGTTGAAGAAGATGCTTTGGTTGAGGCGATAAAGCGGGCCAGGAATTTAAAATTAATGGAAGATCAGCATTTGAAGATAAAGGCTTTGTTAGGTAATCTCGATGAAGGAGTTCCTATGAAAAGAATTATTTTACGCACTGCCGATTGCCTTCACC
>CAYMQP010000318.1:0-4580 GCA_964392505.1 uncultured Bacteroidales bacterium | reverse complement strand
AACACCTAAAAAATGCTGCCTAATGATTAAGGTGTTAGAATTAGTTATATAGTAGACAAAAGAACGAAAAATAAAACATAATATGCAAGCAACCATTTACCAAGCGGTAGAATAATCATTAAGATAGAATCATTTTGAGAATAATTCATTGAGTCAATGCCTTTATCTGGGCAATTACTTTTGAGAAAGCTCGTCTCGAATTTTAATCGGGGGGATGTCGTATCGCAACAGGGGGTGTGTATTTTTCAATCCCCCTTTATCCCCCTTCTCCAAGGGGGAAAGATTTAATTCGCCTGCATCCCTCCCGGCGATTAATGTCAGTACTCGGAATGACGAAAAGGGTTGCCGCACACGTCATTGCGAGCGAAATGTAATGGAGCGAAGCAATCTAGCTTATTCTATTAACGATAGATTGTATTCACGTTCAATAATTAGTTAGATTACCGCGTCCCGATAACATATCGGGATGACAGGGATATACTTCCAATATATAATCGTTCTTAACAACTAATCCTAAAAGGTATATGGTCACTTCGCAATATTTTTGTACATTTAACTACGAAACGGCAGGTTATCGGGCATATCTCCCACCTCAAATCCGGTATACCTGTCATATAGAATTACGAACTTAAACTCTTATCAAATGAAAGCATTAAAAATTTTAGCCTGGATTTCCGGTGTAGTCGGTGGTATTTTGATACTCCTTGGTGTATTGGCATTGATTTTCCAATATAAATTTTTTGGAGTAAATGATATGGTCAACTATTTCCATGGAGCCAACAGTTTTCTGCTTTTAGCTATTTGCTGCCTGCTTTACAAGCCCGGAGACAAGTAATTTAACTTATTTATACATAGGGGAAGACATCTAAAACCTTTTAAAGTTATTGCTAAGGTATGCGCCAGTGAAGGGTAATATCTTATTAGATTTTACCAGCTGGCGTAGTTTGTTTTTTACCTTATATCTGAGGACCAAGGGGAAGATTCAATCCCCCTTTTTCCCCCTTCTCCAAGGGGGAAGATTCAATCCCCCTTTATCCCCCTTCTCCAAGGGGGATGTTATTGTACTGGAAATAATTCATTATTATCGCTGGAAAATCAGCATTATGTTTACCGGAATTGTTGAAGAAGCTGCTGTGGTTACAGCATTGAAGAAAGAAAAGGAAAACCTCCACATTACGCTTAAATGCTCGTTTGTTAATGAGCTGAAAATCGATCAGAGTATTTCGCACAATGGCGTGTGCCTGACCGTTGTTGAAAAAACGGATACTACATATACCGTTACCGCTATTCAGGAAACGCTGATCAAATCGAACCTGGGGCAGCTTAAAGTCGGCGATAAGGTGAACCTGGAGCGCAGTGCCCGGCTCGATGGCCTTCTCGACGGTCATATAGTCCAGGGCCATGTCGACCAGACCGCTGTTTGTACGGAAGTAAAAAAATCGGAAGGCAGCTGGTATTATACCTTTGAATATACTCCCCTGCAAGACGATTATATAACCGTTGAAAAAGGATCGGTTTCAGTTAATGGTGTCAGTCTTACCGTGGTAAACTCAAAAGAAAACTCTTTTCAGGTGGCTATTATTCCCTATACCTATGAAGTCACCAATTTTCATCAGATCAAACCCGGCACCGTGGTGAACCTCGAGTTCGATATCATCGGCAAGTATATAGCCCGTATTGTCAAACAGCAAATGGGAAAATAAGACATTAATTACACTACATTGAAATCAACTTATATATTCAGGTATCTCTTTCTGATCATCCTTTTCGTACAATGCGAAGAACCTTTGCCTGAAATTACAGTTTATCTTATAGGCGATTCCACAATGGCCGACAAAAAAGTGGATAGATATCCGGAAACGGGTTGGGGCCAGGTTTTTCAGGAGTTTTTTATTGATAAGGGACACATTAAAAATTGTGCAATAAATGGCAGAAGTTCCAGGAGTTTTATCGACGAAGGTGTATGGCAGACTGTTTGCGATAGCCTGAAGGAAGGTGATTATGTATTCATTCAATTCGGGCACAACGATCAGAAATTAAGGGACTCATTACGCTTTACCAATCCTGTTACCGGATACCGCCAGAATCTGATACGTTATATCACCGATACACGTTCGAAAGGCGCAATTCCAATACTGCTCACTCCCATTGTGCGAAGGAATTTCAACGAGTACGGTACACTAATCGATACGCATGGACTCTATCCGCTGATTGTTCATGATGTGGGTAGACAGCACCAGGTATCCGTTATCGATTTACAACTATTTACCGAACAACTGGTTCTTAGCCTGGGTACGGAGGATTCAAAGAAACTCTTCAACTGGCTTGCTCCCGGTAAAAATAATAATTACCCCGAAGGCATACAGGATAACACCCATCTTAACAAAAAGGGAGCCCGCGAGGTAGCCCGCTTTGTTGCCGGTGAGATCGACAGGCAGGAATTGGGTTTGAAAGCTTATCTAAAACAGGTAAATTCACTAAAAAGCAAGGAATAAAATGAAAAAGACTATATACAAATTTGTCCCTGTTATCCTTATCATGTTTTCATTTAGTTTTATTCATGCACAGTTGCCGGAAGACTGTAACGGACATTCACACGATCAGGAAATATTCCTCTGGCCGGAAAAGGCTCCCGGATCAGAGAACATCTCCATCGAAGAAACAATCATTAATCGCAGTAATGATAGTACTACTTTCGACAGGATTATAAAAAATATCGCCAATCCTTCCATGATGGTATTATTCCCAAATGAACCGTCAGCCGGAAAAGCTGTATTAATTTGTCCCGGGGGTGGTTACGAATACGTGAGTTACGATAAGGAAGGTGTTGATATTGCCTGCTGGTTCAACAGCCTGGGTTATATAGCTTTTATCCTCAAATACCGTTTGCCTGCTGAAGGACATAAAAACGGTCGCAATGTTCCGCTTCAGGATGCACAGCGTGCTATCAGGATTATACGGGCCCATGCTGAAGAATGGAATATCGATAAAAACAATATCGGAGTAATAGGTTTTTCAGCCGGTGGCCACCTGGCATCCACGCTGGGAACCTGTTATGACAAATGTGTTTATACGCCCTGCGATTATGTTGATTCAACCAGTGCACGTCCCGATTTTATGATCCTGTTATACCCCGTTATTTCCATGGATTCAGCCATAACACATACAGGCTCGCGCGATAAGCTACTAGGCACTTCCAATAATGAATCAACTTTAAAGAATTACTCCACCGATTTACTGGTAACTGCTTCAACACCCCCGGCTTTTATCGTACATGCCAAGGATGATGATTGTGTGGTTATGGAAAACAGTCAGCGTTTTTACCGTGCCATGCTTAAAGCAGGGATTCCTGCCGAGATCCATATTTTTGAGCAAGGCGGGCATGGTTTCGGCATCAGGGATGCAAAGGGGCCTGTTTCGCAGTGGACATCGCTATGCGAAAGGTGGTTGGTACAGGAAGGATTATAACAATCAGTTTTTAGAAAATGCCAGGGTTTGAGCAAATCCCGAACGATTTGTAATGCACAATATGTATAGCCCCGGAGAAAGATTCGAGATATCGATAGTGTTTCTGTCTGAAGTGATTTCGCCCTGCGGTGAGACCGGTCTCCCAAGAAAATCAATTATCTCGTAGGTAGCCTTTCCCCCTTTCCATTCCCCTTCGACAGTAAGTTTATCGTCAGCCGGATTCGGGTATAATTTTATTCCAGGAGTAATTCCGGGTACCGGTTCAACGGAGGTAAATACCAGAGGAGTCCCCCATTCGGTATCCCCTTTTTTATAATATACCAGGCTTCTTTCTGTCTCTCCTAATCCAAAGGGATGCCTGCACCAATAGTACGGACCTCCAAGTCCCATATAGTAATCATAATAATCCGGGCAGTCATCCAAAACAACAGGTGACCAGCAACCGTCGTTATAGAATAGTTCTTTATGGAACGAGCGAGTTTTGATTATCTTATCCCTGTTATACATTTCGTAAAAGTAACCGTCCTGAGTATCGTCATAAATAAAATCTTCCGGAAGATGGTCGAATAGTGAATCATTAACTACGATAAAGTTAATAGTATCATATAGTATTGAGAATGGTTCGCTACTAATGTCATATCGTGTCTCTATCTGTTTCAGTTCGTAATGGAAAATTACGCTGTCGTTACGTAATGTCTTATTAAGGAAACATTGAATAGTTTTTTTTTCATGGTGATAATCAATATCCCAGCTTGTATACAGTATGTGCAGTTCATCTCCAATATTATAATCATGAACTCTTTTCCTGGTAAGGTTCTGTATGCCTGCTTCCGGAAAATCAATTCCTGCCAGAATATACTCTTCAAATGATTCATCCAGCAACTCTTCCTGATGATCGGGGAAAAAATAAAAATTGGGAGTCTTTACAAGTCCGTAATGCTTGCTAACCCATAATTCCATATCTTCAACAGGATGGCTAATTGGTACATGTGTTCCGTTAAAAGCTTCGAATGCTATAATTTTTACAGAATCGGTCAGACCAATAAAATTCTGAATACTTACAGAAAGTACATTGGCTTCAACAATAAGACTTTCATCCGAATATACTTCCC